>DAOUPY010000272.1 GCA_030625925.1 Fusobacteriaceae bacterium
AGGGGACAAGGGTAAATGCCGGAAACAACATCAATATTGATTCCGGGAAAAATATCAATATTAATAGTGCAGTTAATACTGGAAATGGAAGATCATCTTCCTTTAATATTAATGGAGAATACAATGTGCTTACTGGAGAAATTTCAGGGGGAATCGGTGGTTCTAAGGGGTCAAATAGTGATAAAACACACTCTAATGCAAAGTTTTCAGCTGGAAATAAGGCAGATATCTCAGGAGAAAACCTGACAATTAAGGGTGGAAATATAGTCGGGAATGAAGTGAAGATAGATGTTAAAAATCTGGTAGTAGAAAGTGTACAAGATAAAAGTGATTCTAAAAATACTGGACTAAACTTAAATATGAGTTCATGGGATAAAAATAGTTCTGCCTCTGGAGGAGGAGGACTTAACTACAGTAATTATGATAAAGAGTGGGTTGAGAATCAAAGCACCATAATAGGAGTTAAAAACTCTGAAATAAAAGTTAATGAAAATACTAATTTAACAGGAGGGTTATTGGGAGGAGGTAATACAACTCTGGATACAGGCACCCTGATATATACTAATATAAAGGATAAAGAAAAAGGAATAGATATTGGAATAAGTGGATCTGCCTCAGAAAATAAAAAAGCAGGAAGTACAGGAAATAAAATAAGTGTAGAAGGAAGTTATGGTGCTGTAGACAGGGAACAGATAACAAATGCTACGATAGGAAATGGTACTATAATTGTAGGAGGGGAAGAAAAAAATCTTGATATTAACAGGGATGAAAGTAAGGGGCAGGAGATAACGAAAGATATAAACATAAATACCATAACAGGAAAATATAGCATCGACAAAAGAAAATGGAATGAGGTACAAGATATAATGGGGGAACATGGAAAATCCCTAGGAAAAGATTTGGATGTTGTAACAGGAAATAAGTACAACCTAGAGGAAGAGCTAGACGAAGGATTTAAAAAGACATATGGGGAAATAGAAAAAGTGATAGATAAGAAACTCTTCAATGAAATCTTGGGAATTGTTCCAACGCAATCAACAAATGGTGGTATTTTAGGAGAATTTGATGCTATTAGTAGAGGACAAGAAAAATTGTATGCTAACATGGTTGAAGTTATTAAAGATGAAAATGGACACCCGTTATACAAAGACGGAGTAGCACAACTAAAAGTAGTAACGAAAGCAATAACAAAAGAAGAGTATGATGAGATCAAAAAAAATAATCCTAATATAAGGGTATCATTAAATGGAATAGGAAATACACTGGAAGGTGCAGCAGAAGGAACCTTTAACGGGACTTTTCGAGAAGAGGAATTTAATAAAATGCTGGCAGGGGAACCTATTCAAATGCTGACTATACATAATCCGACAAATGGAATGGTAGCCGATGTTATAGAATCTGCTGTAGGAAAAGTAGGAGTGTTGATGGGAAGTAACATAAATACAAAAGATTTAACAGATATTATAAAGGAACAACCATCACTTTTAAATGGAATGATGGCACACAGTCAGGGAACAATAAAACTGACTCAAGTATTAAAGACACTGAATAAAACCGAAGAAGGTAAAAAACTTATAAAGGAAAATGTAGGTAAACTAGTATTTGCAGGAAGTGCAGTAACAGAAAAAGATTTAAAAGAGATAGAAGATATAGTGGGAGAAGAACATATAAAAATATTGTTTAATAAAGGTGATACCTTGAAATATATAACAGGAAATCGTGTGACAACAACAGGAGAGGAATACCATCCGATGAAAAATTATCACTTTGATATGGCAAAATCTAAAGGTGAAGAAGCATATAAAAGACAAAGTGGTAATAAGCTTGGAGAAGGGGCTGATGCAATAAATATTTCAGGAGAAGTAAAAGAATTTAATGGTGAAAGGAGGTAGGGTATATGAAAAAAACATTAATGTTAATATTTTTAATACTAATTTTATCAGGGTGCAGTACCACGTATCCAAAATATCATTTTGCGGGACGACCAATTAATCATATTCCAAATAAAGAGTATGAATATCAAGAATATATATATATATATGGTGAAGGAGCAGACGTTTATGATGAAAATAGTCCGTTGTCTAAAATAGTGGTAGGGACTAAACCTTTTAATATAAGGAATCTTGAAATAGTTGATAAAGAAGTTAAGATAGTCTGTAGAGGAAAAGAGTATCATTTACCTACAATTAACGAACATAGGGCAATTGTAATAATTGATGTGCATGAATTAAATATAACAAATGATGTTGAAATACACTTAGGAAAAGCAAAGGTTGGTGATGCAAAGATATCAGGGCCACCTCTTGGTGGGGGAAGAACACTAGATGTGCCTCCGATAAAATTAAAAACATATATAAAAATAATAAAGGTTAACCCTCTTATTGATGGCTTGAATATAGATACTAAAAAAACAATATATTTAGGTCCATTGGAGGATTATAAGGAGAAAAAATAGTTTAAGGAAGGAAAAGAAAATGAAAAATTTTTATTTAATATGAATATTAATATTCATAGTTTTGTTGGCAGGATGCAGTAATAATTCTGTAAGTGTGGAACAAAAGGTTGCCAATGGAGTATCAAAGCTTTCTACACCACAAGAAATAGAAAATCTTATATTTGGAGGGAAGTTAAATACAATAATGCTAAAAGGTCAAAGCAATGGAGGTTTAGTCGATTTAATTAAATTAGGAATTGATAAAACTACAGGGAGTAGAGTAAATAAAGATACAGATTTGATTATGGATGTAGGGAGTAATTCTATATTTGTAAACAGGGTTCTACCTCTATATAAAGAAGAAGGGATAAAAAAATTATCTGATCAATATGGTTTTAGATATGAAATTGTAGATTAAGATTTGATATCTTTTAGGCAGCTCAAGTAATTGAGCTGCTTATTGAGGTATTAACAACCTTCCTACTAGGTTTGAAAGGTTAAAGAATCTGAGAAAATCTGTATAATCTGTGACAAAGAAAAGTTCTAGAGAGGGTACCCTCTTCCATCGAGGTTCCTCTATATAAATCTTTCTCCCTGACATTTAGAGATCACTTTTTATCTATAAGAGATTTCTAATATTCGTTATCCCGTGGGAGAGAGAGGGGAGAAATAAAAAAATGAGGCGCTTAAAGGTATAGAACAACAAAAGCGTTATTTCTTTTAATTAGGGAAAAAACTTTTTTTAATTATTTTATTCGTAATAACACATGTGTTTATCGCCTGTAAGTCAATAGAAACAAATGTATAGAGAGAAGAATCGACTTTTAAACTCTGTTTTAGAAAAAAATTTGAAAAAACACAATAAAAAAACAAAAAAATCCTTGACGAAAACTTGTAAACACGGTATACTTCTTCTTGTGCATCAGAGAAATATCTTTGAAGCAAACAATAGGACATTAGCAATTAAATAGAGAAAGAAAGTGTAAATTAAAAACTCAATTGTCGTTTGAAACTTTGTTTTCAAACAATCGATTAAGGTGTACAGTGGAAAGAACCACTATAAAAATATTTTGAAATTTTTTA
>DAOUPY010000293.1 GCA_030625925.1 Fusobacteriaceae bacterium
TGCTATATCCTCCTTAAATTTATTAATAAAAACACAGCAAAATTATATAAAATTTACATTCTATATCTCTTGATATGTATTTTTAATTTATATATGATTTAGAAAATTTTAAACAGGATGAATGGGTCTCCAGTGAATAAAAATTTGGTGAATAGAAATTATTATTCAACTAAGCTCTCATTGTTTTTCCCTATTTAAAATCCATTTACTTCTCCCGGAAGCATTGTGATCTCATTGTCAAAAATAAAAATTATTAAACTTTTTCATGATTTTCCTCCGTTATTTTTTCATGATTTTTTTTATACTTTCAATCGTATAATATATCTCATCTTTTGTATTGAAGTGACTGAAACTGAACCTTACCGTTCCCCTTGGAAAAGTACCCAGAGTTTTATGGGCACCGGGAGCACAGTGCATCCCCGACCTTATCATTATTCCATAATCACTGCCCAGTTTATAAGCTATTTCGCCGTTATCATCGTTAAAAAAATCCAGCGATACTGTTCCTGTCCTTCCCTCAGGGGTGTCTTTTCCTACAACGGCTATCCCGTTTATTTGTTTTATCTCATCTAAAAATAATTTCAACAGCTCATACTCTTTCTGTCTTATATTTTTTAATCCTGTATTTTTTAAATACTTTATCGAGGCATTCAATCCAAAGATACCTAAAATATTAGGGGTTCCCGCCTCATATTTATCAGGCATATAATCAGGCTGTCTCTCTTCTTCCGACAAACTTCCAGTTCCTCCATCGATGAGGCTGGGGATCATCTCAACCAGCCTGTCATTTATTATAAAGCCGCCGATCCCCTGGGGTCCGAGAAGTGATTTATGCCCTGTGAAAGCTATTGCATCGGCTTTCAATTCTTTATAATCGATATCCAAAAATCCCGCTGTCTGAGCTGTATCGATTATAAAAAAAATATTTTTCTCATGGCAGATCCTGCCCACTTCCTCTAAGTTTAAAATTGTCCCGCAGACATTGGAAGCATGGGTCATTATTACTGCCCTTGTATTTTTTTTCAATGTTGATTTAAAATCCTCCATGTCCAAATCACCATACTTACTGCACCCTGCCTTGGAAACCTTTATATTTAAAGAATTTAATGGCCGCATCACTGCATTGTGCTCCATAGAAGACACCACCACATGATCGCCTTCCTTTAACAGCCCTTTTATCAATACATTTAAACTTTCTGTTATATTTTTAGTGAAAATAACATTTTCAGGCTGATCAAAATTAAAGAAATCACATATGAACTCCCTGGTTTCAAAGACAGTATCGGCCACACTATAGGCCGTTTCGTAGGCTCCCCTGTTGAGGCTTGTACCTAGATTATCTATATAATTTAAAATAGCTTCTCCTACACATTTAGGTTTAGGAAAGGAAGTTGCCCCATTGTCTAAATAAACTTTTTTCATTTTGTCCCCCTTTTTTATCTGTAAGTTTAAAATTTCTTCAGTCTTTGCCAATAATTTTCATCTAAAAAAAGCCCTATGAGTAGCGGCATAAAAATATCGAATCCCTTTGGGATTTGTTTCATAGAATTTTAAAGTTTTAAAGTTTTGAAGTTTTGTATTAAAGTATAAAAGATGACCTGTGCGGAGAAAAAGAATAGGTGCAGTTTTAAAAACTACAAGAAAAGAATATCAAAATAGTGATTTATTTAAACTGATGTTCTTTATACTATCCATCTGCAGCAGACCTGGTAACTTCCACCGGAAGTTTTAATTAGTTTTCAATTTCATTGAAATTTTTTCATATATCCCCCTAAATTGTTTTTTACTGATTTATTTTGTTTAATAATACAACACACTTAAATGCTGTGTCAATATTAAGTTTAAAAAAATTATTCCTATGACTAAAAAGATCCCATAAAAATTAATCTATGGGATCTTCATAAAAAAGCGGTATATTTTTCTGAAATATTGAAAACTGGCGGGTTAGAAGTTCTGAATGATGTGGTGTACAATCAGGTATTGATCAGATTTCAATCGGATGAAAAAACAGATTTATTAATTAAGGGTATTCAGGAATCTGGAGTTTGCTGGTTAGGTGGAACAAAGTGGAAGAATAAATCAGTCATGAGAATCAGTGTCAGCTCATACAAAACAACCTACGAAGACATTGATATCTCAGCTAAAGAAATCCTGAAGATAGCAGGCAATTTATGATATCATATAAATGGAGGTATCTATCAAAATAAAGGCAGAACACTGGGAAATGTAGTGGTGTTTTTAGTTTTTAAAGATATCATGAATCTGAAAATGCTGTGATTACGGGAGGGAATTTATGAATAATGGAAATTTTAAAATTGTAGAATACGAGCATAAATACAAGGAAGCGTATATAAATTTAAATATGGACTGGTTAAAAGAATATAATCTGTTGGAAGAAAGAGATGAAATTATTATTCGAAATATCGAAAGTGAAGTTTTAGAAAAAGGCGGAAAAATATTTTTACTGAAAACTAAAGATGATGATATCATAGGAACAGTTGGTCTGCTGCCGCAATCAGAAGAGACTGTTGAAATTATTAAATTAGCAGTGGATAAAAAATATAAAGGATTTGGACTGGGAAAATATCTTATGCTTGAAGTTATAAAAAAAGCTTACGAACTAAAATTTAAGAAAATCATCTTATACACAAACAGCAAATTAAAAGTGGCAATAAAATTATATGAAAAACTAGGATTTGTTGAATATTCTATTGGCGAAAATAATTATGAAGAAGCTGATGTTAAAATGATTTATGAAGGTAAACACGACTAATGCAATAAACAATCTTTACAATATAAAAATCCAAAAATAAGCAGTTGGAACATTCATATTCAATATCCAAAAAGGGCAATTAGATGGGTAGTGTAAATAATTTTGTGTTTTCTAATCTCTCTCTTGATTACTAACTAATACTGTTGTATTAAAGTAATTAAGGGAGGGATTTTTTTATGTCTAGTTTACCAAAAGGATTACTTAGGGGTTTTATCCAACAAGAAAATTTAAAATTTATTAAAAATATTGAGAATGCTTTAAAGGATATTTTTAGAGACACTATCCAAGAAGCTCTTGAAGCTGAAATTGAAGAGGAGCTAGGTTATTCAAAATATGATCTTGCTAATAAAGGAACTTTTAATGTTAGGAATGGAAAGTATTTAAAAAATGTTAAATCATAGTGTGTTTCCTAGAGCTCAGATTCAAAGGTGTATAATTCATCAAATAAGAAGACTCTCAGAATATTTATTCTAAGAGTCTAATTAGTTTAGGGATTAAGATTTGGGTGAAAATACAAAAGTTGTTACACTACCTGAATTTCTGTGGATTTTG
>DAOUPY010000107.1 GCA_030625925.1 Fusobacteriaceae bacterium
GATCCTATGAAGGTTTAATTCATAGGATCTGTTTTTTATAATTATTTTATCTGCCTTCAAATACTGGTCTGAATCTTTCAAATACCTCTTTAACAGAGATTACATCTTTTATCTTCCACACATCTTTCCCAGCAAAGTAAAGCCCGTCTTCTAAGTTTCCTTCATGCCCTTCAACTAATTTTTCACTTACACAGAATGTATGATCACACTTTTTTAAACATTGATCACATTTTGTAGGTTTTTCCTGTGTTCCAGCCTTTAATCTATCTACAAATGGACTCACTATAGCATTGGCTGGCAGTCCGGCACACGAAGCAATCTCTACTACGTCACCTTTCTTTGTATTTACATACATCTCTTTAAATTCATCACTAACTTCACACTCTGTAGTAGCTATAAATCTTGTTCCCATCTGTACTCCTACAGCTCCTAGATCCAGCATTCTTTTAGCATCTTCAGGCTCTATTACACCACCGGCTCCAAAGACAGGAATGTTTACTGCTTCTACTATTTCTTTTACGATATCCCAAGAATCAAGGTCAGTTCCCAGATGTCCACCTGCATTTCCACCCTCTACAACAATGGCAGTAGCTCCTAATCTTTCAGATAACTTAGCACCCTTAACAGACGATACAATTGGAAATATTGGTATATTTCTCTCTTTTCCTATTTTAAATATACCTTTAGAGAATCCAGCACCACAGACGATTAATTCTGCTCCTGCATCGATAGATGCATTTACTGCTTCTTCAAAATTACTTACAGCAACCATTACATTTACTCCAATAGCTCCTGCTCTTTCTCCCATATATTCCTTTGCTTTTATAATTTCACTTTTTAACTCTTCTATTCCAATAGCCGAACCAGCAACCAGTCCTATTCCACCCTCTCTTGCTACAGCTCCTGCTAATCTTGACATTGACGCTCTAATTGCCATCCCACCTTGTATAATTGGTACTTCTATCTCTAAATTTCCTATTTTCATAATAAAATCCTCCTAAAAATTGCTTACTATATAATAACACTGGTTATTATATATTGCAATGTTTTCTAAAAATATATGAAAAAATATTTAACATCCATACATATCAAGGGGTACAATCGTTTTTTTTTTATGTGCATTCAGCGTTTTTTTCATCCATGGTGTTATTTTAATCTTTAATCCATTTTTAGACAGTGTTATTTTAATCTCTAATCAATTTCAAATTTGGATTTTCACTTGGAGACATACCTTCATCAAGAATTTTTTTTGAAGTTATCACTCCTACTGGCAAATATTCCCTTACATGTAAATATTTGATATGATCATCAAAACTAAAACTTATAGCGTATTTCACCTCCTCATTATCACCTATCCCCGATCCTAGACTAGCTGTAAAGATATACATTGTAAAATTTTTATTTAAATATCCCTCACTCTTTATTTCGCTATTAAAATCTTGGTCATAAATTGTTCCCCATTTAATACCATATTCTAATACTTTAGGTAATTTTAATTCCTCTATTGTACGCCTTGCCCCACCATCTTCCCATTCCCCATCTTCATTTTCTTCTCTATAAATCTCTATATTTTCTCCAACTAAATCAAAATTGATACCATATCTTTTACCAGTTTCCTGAGATCCCTTGGCTGCTACCCTGAAAAAATCTCCGAGTTCATTCTGCACCCTTAACATAGCTCTAGACTCAGCTTGTTTTTTTATGGAGATCCCTCCAACTCCTACTAAAATCCCTATGATAGCAATTACTATCAACATTTCTATTAGTGCAAATCCTTTTTTCTCCATATTTTCACCCCTCACTTTCTGGTCAAATTACTACTTTATATTTACTCTTTTTTTCTTTTTTTCCTTTAATCCAAAAAAAAATGGAGAAAATCTCCATTTTTAATTTGAAGTTCTAAATTTCCATGATCTGAAAGAGTCATTGCTATAGTTATCACTTTATTTAAACAAAATTTCCCTAAAGTAAATGACTGATCTACCGAAATAATAACCACATTAATATTTCGGTATTCATAAGCTATTCATAGTGTTATTTTAATCTCTAATCAATTTAAAAATTGCACTTGGAGTTACAGTCATTGCACTAATAGGAACTGAATCAATTGGTGAATATTCCCTTATATGTAGATATTTAACATGGGAATCTTCTTTATCAAAATTTATTGCATGTTTAATTTCTTTTGAATTAGAAATATATAAAGTAAAATTATCACTAATATTTCCTGTACTTGTTAAAGTTGTTTTCCCATCAATAAGTGGAGGTTTTATAGAATACTCAAATATATTGGGTAATTTTAATTCTTCTAAAAATCCAATCCTAGATATCTCTATAAGATTTTCACCTAATTTAAATTCAACACCATATCTCTTTCCTGTTTCTTGAGATCTTTTGGCTGCTACCCTAAAAAAATCTCCAAGTTCATTCTGCACCCTTAACATAGCCCTGGATTCAGCTTGTCTTTTTATGGAAACTCCTCCAACTCCTACCAAAATTCCAATAAGAGCCACAACTATCAATAACTCTATTATCGTAAATCCTCTTCTTTTCATCTCTTCTCCCCCTTACTTAAGGTTGAAACCTCTACTTTATATCTATCATTTTACCACTTTTTTCCTTTAAACCAAAAAAAAATGGAGAAAATCTCCATTTTTTAATTTATTTAAAATATTTTCTATACTAATTCTTTAGCTATATCTATTGCTTTGTCATAATCAGGATGACTTGTAATTTCTTGTACATATTCTACATGCTTTACAATTCCATCTTTATCTATAACTACGATTCCTCTAGATAAAAGTCTTAATTCCTCCAACACAAATCCATATTTCATTCCAAAATCTAGATCTTTATGATCTGAAAGAGTTATTGCTGTGTCGACACCTTTGTTCGCACAAAATTTTCCCAAAGCAAATGGCAGATCTACTGAAATAGTGATCACATGAATATTTCCATGTTCATATGCTTCTGTATTAAATCTGATCGTCTGTAATTCACATACTGGTGTATCTACTGACGGCATAATTGAGATTACTACTACTTCTCCCTTTAATTCTTCCAAATTAAATGGTGATAAATCTGTCTTTAAAGCTGTAAAATTTGGTGCTTTTACCCCTGCTTTGATTTCGTTACCTATTAATGTTAATGGATTTCCTCCAAATGTAATATTGTTACTCAAATCTAAACACCTCCATATTGATATACTAAACTTTACGACAGTTTTAGAAAAAAGTCAACAATTTAAATTCATTTTAATTTTATAACTATTATAATTAACTATATATTTCCACTTCTTCCAAACTAGGATTAAATTTATGTCCTGCTGAGATAAGTCTATTTATCTCTAGTTTAGATAAAAGGTTTCTATATTCACTGTCATGCATTATAAAAAACACTTCTTTTTCTAAATATTTTTTTATAGCCTCTTTAGATATTTTCTTTATTTTTTCATCTTCACATCTTACTTGAATATTCTCTAGATTTATACACAATTTTTTTACTATCTCAAATTCATTCATAAGAGGTTCAAATATCTCCATAAATTCCCGAATAATTTGATTATTTTCCAAATCATCAGCTAGGTATCCGCTTGCCCATTTAGGGAACAAAGAAAGTTCCACAGCTTTTAACTTTATGTCTGAAACTACCTTTAATTTTGAAATTTCATGAAAAATAAGAAGTTCATAGATGTAGGAGTGATTTGAACTAAGCAGGAGTTCTATATCTTCATCTATATCTATCTTTTCACCGTCTAAAAAACCATCCAAATCTATACTGGTTATATATTTTTTCTCAGTATCTACCCTGTAGTCAAAGTCTCCATCCTCACTCTCTATTGCGAATTCCCCAGACCAATTGATTTTATTCTTTTTCTCATCTAAACGAGTCCATTCATGAAATGAACCCTCTACCAGTCTTGCAAACTCTATCTCATTAAATTTTTCTAAATCATCTTTTTTCATATCTATATTTATCTTTTCTAATTTTATTTTCATTTTTACCTCCTAAACTTAAACTTTTTTTATCCAAAAAATATCTCTAAATGCTCCTCTGAGCCAGGTTTTTTTAGATACGAACCTATAACAAATATCAGGCCTCCCACTACTATGGTAGGAACTATCTGATGCATTCCAAAAAACTTTATTTTTAAAAGAGTCATACTAACATATATTAAAAGGCTTATTCCCATACTGAGAAGTGCCCCAGTAGAGTTGGCTTTTTTCCAATATAACCCCAATAATATAGGCCACATAAAGACCGCTTCTAATCCTCCTAAGGCAAACAAATTTAGCCAAACTATAAATTCAGGCGGATGAAAAGCCAGTGCAAATACCATAATACCCATAATTAGAGTTGTCCACAGGGATATTCTGCTCAATTTTTTTTCATCTATCTCTACTGCTATATAATTTATATAGATATCTTTTACTATGGTCGAACTGGTCTGGATCAAAAGAGAATCCACAGTAGACATTATTGCAGCTAATGGTCCCCCTATGAAGACTCCTAATAATACTGGAGATAAATTTCTAATAGCTAAGATCGGAATTACCTTATCCCCTAACTGTTCATTGGGTATGATGGCTATCCCCATGACTCCAATCAGATGCATCATTATCATTAAAAATCCAACTACAAAAGTACCGATAACCATAGCTCTATGGAGTGACCTGCTGTCCTTAAACCCCATACACCTTATGGTAGTTTGAGGCAGCCCCAAGAGACCTACTCCCACCAATACCCAAAATGACATGATAAACGGCTTCGTTATGGCTCCTCCACTGCTGGGTGTCAGCAGGTTTGGATCTATTTCATAGATGGTTTTCATGATATTTCTCATTCCGCCGCCAGCTTCTTTTAAAACAAAAAATAGGATTATACTAGTTATTAACATTATAACCCCTTGAATAGCGTCAGTTATAGCCACAGTTTTAAAACCGCCAAATACAGTATAAAATATTATTGAAAACCCAAAAATAACTAAACCTACAGTATAGTCCAGACCTGTTAAAACTTCAAACAGCCTGGCACCTCCAATTACTTGGACAACCATATAGGCCATAAAAAATAATAAAATAGCTGTAGAAGACATTATTACTACCCATTTATTTTGATATCTTGCTCTCAGAAAATCATTTATTGTTATTCCATCAATTTTTCTGGAGATAACAGCTAATTTTTTCCCCAAGATCCCAAGTGTTAAAAATGCTGTAGGTATTTGAATAGAAGCTAAAAGAACCCATCCTAAACCTAATTTATAAGCTACCCCTGGTCCTCCTAAAAATGAACTGGCACCAGTATAGGTTGCAATAACAGTCATGGCTAAAACAAATCCTCCCATACTTCTATTTCCTATAAAGTATTCATTGGTAAAGTTTTTACTTTTTTTCCTTCTTGGACTGTTATAATACGCAATATATAAAGTTATTCCCAGATATATTAATAAGGGTAATATCAATTTTATTTTTTCCATTCTTCTCTCCCTGCATTTTTTTCATATATTTTTAAATCTACTTCTTTAAAGAATAACCTTATAGCAATCCACAATAAAGTTGTTATCATCAAGAATCCCAAGATACAAGAATAAAAAAACCATTCTGGTAAGCCTAAAATATATTTATAATCTTTTGGATCTACATCTCCTAAACCATATGCAAAACTATACCACCATACAAAGTATATAAGGTATAAGATCACTGTTATTACTGCTTCTTTTTTAAGTTGTTTATTAATTTTCTTCATCCACTTTTCCCTTTCCTAATTTTTTTAATAATTCACTTAGAATCAATTTTTCTGTGTCTGTCAATACATCAAAGGTATTTTTTAGATTTTCAACGTGGGTCCCCAAGATATAATCCAATAGATCCAAACCTCTAGAAGTAATACTAATTAGTATCTGTCTTTTGTCTATCTTAGACCTTTCTTTTTTTATGTAGCCCTCCTTTAATAGATTGTTTACCACCACTGTCATGGTTCCACCACTCGAAAATGTCTTTTCAATGATCTCTTTAATATTA
>DAOUPY010000528.1 GCA_030625925.1 Fusobacteriaceae bacterium
CCCCGGTGTTTTTTAGATGTTTCAATCCCTCCATGGGAGTATGAAAGGCTAACTTAAACTCCTCTTCATATCCGCTGATCTTTTTAAAATAAGGACTTAGGAGATCTTTTAATTCTTTCATATCCAAATATTCTAAGGAGATACCAAAATGATCTGAAATTTCCATCAAATTTCCCTTTATGTAGATGGAAAATATCAGGGTATCTGCAGCTCTGGATATTTTTTCAAATAATTTATCTTTATCTTCTATCCATTGAAATACCGAGCTGGATATAACTAAATCAGCTTTCTCTATTTCTAACTTTTCAATGTCGCCTCCTATAAACTCTACAGAGGGGAGATCTTTTATATATTCCTCACTCTCAAAATATTTATCATTGACTATTAATTTCTTATATTCTATATTTTTTATTATATTTTTGGTCAAAATACCTGTCCCGGCACCGATCTCAAAAATAGTCTTATATTTTTTCTTAAGCACCAAATTGATCAACTTATTGGCTACAACCTTTTGAATATGAGCATTTTCCTCATATTTATCAAACTTTTTATCAAAATTCATCTAATATCTCTCCCCAGCTATTCCACCTATCAAAGGGGTAATGTTCCTCCTCTATAACTTTATATTCCGTATCTTTGTAATAATTCATCAAACTCCTGGAGGTGAAGATCCTGTCTTTCGTGGAGATCAACGAATATTCAAATATAGATGGTATCTCCTGATGATTTTCTCCGAATTCAGCTAAGGTATCCCTATATTTTTTTAGAATCTCGTTATTTTTAATCTCCAGGATATCTAAACCTGCATTTTTCATAAACTCTAAATATGTATTTATATCTAAATTTTCCAGAGTTCGATTAAATATCATAGGAGATATTCCATACCTTCTATGGATGGCACTGGTACTGCCATTTATTGCAACTACTTTATTTAGGGATAATTTTTTTAGATCCCCCAGTTGTTTAGAAGCGTTATAGACCCCGAAAGACCAAGCAATAACATCTATCGTCTCATATTTTTTCCAGTCCCCTAAATCTATTTTTTCTTCCAGATCGATAATCTTAACTTCAAAATCATCCCAGGCTAAAAATTTAAAGGTCTCTCTGGGAACTCCCCATCCATTAAAAAATAATATTAATTTCAACTGATACCTCCATTTTTGCCACCAATTTAGACTGTTTTTGAAACCGCTAATGTCGCTAATAAAACCTAATTAAATTCAAAACTTTTTTTAGACACAGATTACACAGATCTAGTAGATTTTCACAGATTTTTTTTAGCACTAAGTAACTGTATCAGAGCTTTAAATTATAAAATCTTCTTATATCTTAGCACTCTCTTTTCTTCGTGATTAATGTTTTTTATCTTTGTAAATTTGTGCAATCTGTGACTGTTTTTTCTTCTAATTTATCTTTTTTTGTGTAATTCGTGACTAAGTTTTTCTATAAATCTTCCTACTTTATCTATTTCCATGTCTGCCGTCAAAGTGAGTCTTATCCTGGCTGTCCCCTTTGGAACTGTAGGTTCCTTGATCGGGTAG
>DAOUPY010000138.1 GCA_030625925.1 Fusobacteriaceae bacterium
AAACAAGTTCTTTAGTAAACAATATCTTTCATTTTATGATATAATTAAGAGTAAAAATAAAAATACTTTTTTCCTATTATTATTGTTTTCTAATAACTCCTTTCCTGTTAGCGTTTCCATGAGGTCACGAATATTAGGAAATTATCGTATCGACTTGGGCATACGTTGGTTTCTCTAAAATTAGAGAAACTATAAGAAGGAGAAGTATTAAGGGAAATCATAAAAAGGAAGAGTTAAGGTTAATTTGGAGGTAAAGATGAAAATAAGTAAATGTGAAGCATTGGAATGGTTTGAATATTTAGCAGACGTTCCTGTAGATGCAAAGGAAGTTTTTGATGAATATGAAGATATAATCAGATCTACCAAAAGACAGATCGAGAGATCATATATGAATGAAATAGCTGAGATCCAAAGTAATATAGATGGATTAAAAAATATGAAAGGACGTACATACTATGTAGGAAAGAAGGAAAAATTCCCTCCAGGATGTATATCTTGCCTGTTTGGTGACGGATTAGGAGGTATCAGAAAAACTCATACCTGTAACCTTACCTGCGAATTCTGTTACTACTACGATGCACTGGATTCAGTAGAACCCATCCCTGAAGATATGTGGGATATCGGAGAAGAACTATATGAGCCCGAAGATATCGACCTGTTATTATCTATTCAGAAGAAGCCATCTGGAATCGCCTATGTATACCTAGAACCATTTATGGAGATAGAAAAATACTATGATGTAGTAAAAAAATTCTCCGATGCAGGTGTTCACCAGCATATATATACAAATGGTACTCTGTGTACAGATGACAATTTAAAAAAATTAGCTGAAGCAGGACTGGACGAGATCAGATTTAATCTTAATGCCAGCGATACCAGTGATCAGGTTATCGAGGCTATGAGAACTGCCCGTAAATATTTTAAATGGGTAGGTATAGAAACTCCTATGACTCCTAAATTCTATGAGGATTTCATGGCTAAAAAGGAAGCTATTCTATCTATCGGATTAGATTATATGAACTGTGCCGAACTACATCTGGGAACGGATAATCTAAATAACTATATGGGTGAAAATTTCTATACATATAGAGACGGGTACATGTCTCCACTTTGGTCTAGAAAGGTCACTCTTAAATTTATGGAGACTGCTGTCAATGAAAATTGGGATATGCTGATCCATGACTGTTCTAACCATACTAAGTATGCCAGAGAGATCAACAAGATGAAAAACAGCGGTCAATTTGGTTCCCATACCTATGTCAGCGAATTTGACAGGCCCCTTATTGCTGCATTTTTACCTATCTTAGAGGATGAAAATTTCAAATTTTTAGATTCTACTCCCCTGCCGGCCAAGTATAAATTGGAAAACTGCAAGGAACATATCGAAGAGATCTTAGAAGACTTTTCTTTTGACGATGAGATCTATGAAGGTTTTGAAGGATAAATAAATATATATAAGAGGATTCCCTCCTCCTGATCGGTATTATTCTAATAATAGTACCCATTGGGAGGAGGAATTTTTATGCATGAAAACTTTTACATTGCTTTCGGTCTCACCCTATTTGCAGGTTTGGCCACAGGAATAGGCAGTGCTTTGGCCTTTTTTACCAAACAAACGAATAAAAAATTTCTATCCCTGTCTCTTGGCTTTTCTGCCGGGGTAATGATCTATGTATCTTTTGTGGAAATCTTCGTCAAGGCAAAGATTTTTTTAGTCGCAGATCTAGGGATAGTAAAGGGAACCTGGGTTACTGTAGTTTCATTTTTCGGGGGAGTGCTCCTCATAGCCGTTATAGATAAGTTGGTTCCATCCTTTGAAAATCCCCATGAATTAAAGGGAGTTGAAGAGATCAGTGAAATTACTAACCTAGAAGATGATCTAGGAAAGATGGAAGAGGATAAAAAAAGTGCAGGAGAACACGATAAAGTTAACCATGCCATGATGAGGATGGGTATATTCTCTGCTCTTGCCATTGGGATACATAATTTTCCTGAAGGGCTGGCTACCTTTATAGCTGCATTAAAAGATCCCTCATTGGGAGTTCCCATTGCAGTTGCCATAGCTATCCATAATATTCCAGAGGGAATAGCAGTCTCTGTACCTATTTATTTTGCTACCGGAAATAAAAAGAAAGCATTTTTTTATTCCTTTCTTTCAGGGCTGGCAGAACCTGTAGGAGCCCTGGCAGGTTATTTAATATTGATGCCTTTTTTATCCGATACAGTCTTCGGAATTATCTTTGCCGGGATTGCCGGGATAATGGTATTTATTTCTTTAGATGAGCTCCTTCCGGCAGCACAAAAATATGGCCAGCACCATCTCTCTATCTATGGACTGATCAGCGGTATGGGTGTCATGGCTATCAGTTTATTATTATTTATTTAATTTTGTCTTATTAGAGTATATATGATAAAATATTAAATAATAAATTTTTATAGATCAAGGAGAAAAAACATGTTATTTAATGAATTAAATTTAGTTGAACCATTATTAGAAGCCATTAAAAAAAGGGGCTATATAGAAGCTACACCTATACAAGAGCAAGCTATCCCACTTATTATGGATGGAAGAGATATCATAGGATCTTCTCAAACGGGAACGGGTAAAACAGCAGCCTTTGCTCTTCCAATTTTGCAAAAAATCGCTTTAGGAGGTAAGTCCAAGGATCTAACAGCATTAATTTTAGCTCCTACGAGAGAATTGGCACTCCAAATAGAAGAGAGTGTACATTCGTACGGGAAAAATACCAGAGTTACCAGTGCCGTAATCTTTGGAGGAGTTTCACCTATAAAACAGATACACAAACTTAAAACAGGACCAAATATCATCGTAGCTACCCCTGGTAGATTACTTGATTTAATTTCAAAGGGTTACATCAACCTAGAACTGGTAGACCAATTAGTAATCGATGAAGCTGACCGTATGTTAGATATGGGAATGATCATCGAAGTTCGTAAGATCATCTCAAAACTACCAGAGGAAAGACAAACTATGCTCTTTTCTGCTACCATGCCAGATGAGATAACAAACTTAGTAACAACTGCAATGATTGATCCAGTGGATATCTCGATATCACCTACATCTTCTACTGTAGATACTGTTAACCAAAGTATATATTTAGTAGATAAAGGAGATAAGCCAGCTCTTTTACTTCATGTTTTAAAGAAACAAAAGATTAGTTCTGCAATTGTCTTTGCCAGAACTAAGTTTAGAGCCAACGATATCAATGAGATGTTATTGGAAGCAGGTTATAAATCAGATGTTATCCATGGAGAGAGAGCTCAGTCTGCTAGACAGAGGACTATAAGGGATTTAAAAAAAGGAAATATTCAAATCTTAGTAGCTACAGATCTGGCTTCTAGAGGTCTTGATATAGATGATCTTTCCCACGTTATAAACTATGATCTTACCAGTATTCCTGAAACTTATGTTCATAGAATTGGTAGAACAGGTAGAGCAGGCAGCGAAGGAATCTCAATTTCGTTTTGTGATATAGAGGAAAAAAGATTTCTTAGAACTATCCAAAAAACTATAGGTAAAACTATCTATGTTGAAAAGGATCAGCCTTATCACCTTAGAGACACAAAACCTTCTTTTAGTGACTTACAGACAACAAGGGAAGAAAGAGACAAGAAAAAATATGACTTCCAAGGAACTTCTACAGGGAGAAAAGCTCCGACTAGAAGAGGTAAAAAAGGTCCTTCTAGAAAACCTAAAACTTTTAAAAAAGGGAGCTAATACCCTGAAAATATAATAGTAAAAAGCTAATGCTTCCCACCTGCCTCTATCTTGGTTGTTGGAGAAGGTTAGCTTTTTTTATTTACGATAATTAGGATCCTATAATCATTAAAACTTTTGAAAGATTTCATAGTATACTGTAAGAAATGATGGAGAATTATAAGGAGGAAAAGGATGAGAAATATATTTATAGTTGCCTTTATATTTGGATTGGGAATAATATTTTGGCTGAAACCCAAAAAATATGGGTATATAATACCTGCTTATATCCCACTGGGAGAAAATTTTGACGTTGATTTTGATGGGATAGCTAAATTTTCAAAGGGGAATAAGGTGATAACAATAGTTAATCCAAATAACGGACCCATAAGCAGGGAGGAGAATAAATATTACTTTGAAAAGTTAGAGGATAAAATAAAACAGATCCAAAAGAATGGCGGGAAAGTGATTGGGTATGTATCTACCGATTATGGAGACAGGGATGAAATGGAAGTAAGAAAGGATATAGACCTTTGGAAAAAGGAATGGGATATAGATGGGATCTTTTTAGATGAAGGGATGGGGAGCTGTGGTGATAGCTGTGAAAAGTTGATAAAAAAGTATCAGGATTACTATGAATATATAGGAGATCAAATCATTGTTACCAATGCAGGGTATATAGATGAAAACTATGAAAAATTTTTAAAAGATGGGATAATTATGATAGTCTTTGAAAATACCTATAAAAATTTCATATCTCCTGATAACTATCTGGGTAACCTGGATCTGCAGAGTGGGAAAAAAGGGGTCTTACTGCACACAAGTCCTATGGATATAGATAAAAAAAAATTAAAAAGATTATATAAAAAATATAATTTGGACTATATATATTTAACTTCTAAAAATTGGGATACTATATCATTGAAACTTTTGGAGGACTTATAGTATACTGTAAGAAATGATAAAAAACATGAGGAATATATAAAATTATTAAAGATTCCAAATGGTTATACACTGCATCATGGGATAGTATTTGGATATCCTGCCAAAGAAAAATTAAAATCACAACCAAGAAAGGGCAGTTTCAACAGGATAAAATAAATATGGAGGTTAAATTATGAAGCATAAATTAAATAAGAAAGCTGTAAGGATAATAATTTTATTGTCGGTAATATTTTTAATGTTTAATGTAATAAACTCAAAACAACCAAAGGAAGTAGGAGTAAGGGACTATATGCCGAATAAACCTATGGTTAAGATCTTTGACGGGGGATTTGAAGGGGCTGGAAGTGTAGAAATAATAGATAAGATAAAGGGTGAATTTTATCAGAAGAAAATTTTGGATACTGCTACCATGGGAGCAGCCGTTTATCGTGTAAATAAAGATGGTTACAGGTTGGTATATAGAGAAGGGGAGACAAATAAGTTAAAAGATAACTATATAGATGAAAAATCAAACAATAATTTAATCTTACTCAGATCCCCGATTAAAAAAGGAATTTCTTGGATAAATGACGATAAATCTACATATAAGATCTTATCTGTAGATGAAAAGATAGAATTAATGGGTGAGGAGATAGAGGCAGTGAAATTAAGATATAGAAAGGACAAATCTGAATACTGTATCTATTTCGCT
>DAOUPY010000051.1 GCA_030625925.1 Fusobacteriaceae bacterium
AAAGTCCGGTAGAAGCTCTTAGCTTTACAGGGGACATAAAATCTGCTATAGAACCTGAAGTAAGTTTTAGAGTACCTGGAAACATTGAAAAGATGAACTTTAATCTGGGGCAGTCGGTGAAAAAGGGAGAGGTTTTAGCTACCTTGGATAAGATAGATTATGAAATTCAATTAAGAAAGGCTGAGAGTTCTTATGAAACTGCAAAAGCATCACAAATAGAGGCTCAATCAAGCTATAACAGAATAAAAGAACTATATCAAAATGACAGTGTCTCTAAAAGTGAATTTGACAGTGCAAAAGCTAGAATGGATTCTACGTCTGCGTCTCTAAGAGTTGCATCGGAAGGGATAAAATATGCAAAACGTCAATTGAAATATACGGAATTAAAATCTTCTATAGATGGAACAGTGGCTGTAAAAGTCTCAGAAGTTAATGAAAATGTAGCTGCCGGTCAATCAGTGTATATTTTAAATACTGATACAGACTTAGAAGCAATATCATTTGTTCCAGAGAGTGCTATCGGACAAATAAATATTGGATCACAGGTCAATATATATGCAGGAGCTATAGGGAAGAATTATTTAGGTGAGGTTGTAGAAGTAGGTACTTCATCTCTGCAATATGGATCTACATACCCTGTAAAAGTGGCTATCTTAGGTACAGATAAAAGTTTGAAAAGTGGAATGTCTGTTGTTGTAGACTTCAATAAGGATATATTGAGTGAGAAGGATAAGATATTCATACCTTTAAATGTAATCTTAAAGGACACAAATACTAACTATGTCTTTATCGTAGAAAAAGACGGAGAAGGCCTGGGAGTTGTCAAAAAAATTGAGGTTAAAACAGGAATGGTTACCAATAAAGGTTTAGAAATTTTAGACGGATTATCAGAGGGAGACGAATTAATTACTGCTGGAATGACTAAATTAGAAGACGGTCAGCAGGTAAAATTAAAATAGGGAGGAATTTACATGAATTTAACAGAGATAGCAATTAAGAAAAAAGTAGTCACATTTACTTTTATATTGCTTTTAGCACTAGCTGGAGTTTCTACCTACTTTAAATTACCAAAAGCAGAGGATCCAGGCTATGTCGTAAGGACAGCTACAGTAGCTACTCTATATCCAGGGGCCAGCCCAAGCAGGGTAGAAAACTTAGTGACAGACAAGATTGAGCAGAGAATTCAAGAGATGCCGGAAGTTGACTATATCGATAGTGAAAGTAGGGAAGGATTTTCATATATTACCGTACAATTTAAAGACGAGTATAAAATAATGAGACCAATTTTTGATAAGTTGAGAAGAAAAGTAGACGATGCTGTTCAAGATCTTCCTAGCGGTACCATGGCACCATTTGTAAATGATGACTTTGGTGATGTTTACGGTACAATGATTGCTGTTACAGCTGATGGATACTCGATGGAAGATCTGAGAAGGATAGCTAAATTTACAATGGAAGAACTCCTAACTATGAAAAATGTCGGTAAGATAGTAAAAGCTGGAGTTAGACCGGAAAATGTATTTATAGATTATGACAATGCTAAACTAGCACAATTTGGGATCTCTCCAGGATATTTAAAGGAAGTTCTAGAGAGTACAAATATACTATCTCCTGGAGGACAAATACTTCTAGGAAAAGAAAGATTAAGTTTTGAACCTAGTGGAAACTTTGATTCTGTAGATGATATAAGAAATACAGTAGTCAGACTTCCAAAGGGAAATTTAGTGAAGGTAGAAGATATTGCTAAGGTAAGAAGAGCATATCAGGAACCTATTCTTACAAGGGAAAAATTTAATGGAAAGGATACTATCTTCCTTGCAATTTCTTTAAAAGAGGGAGGAAACATCTTAGACCTTCAAAAAGAGATAGATGAAAAAATTAGCGCTGTGGAATCCAGCTATCCTATAGGAGTAGATTTTACATATTTAACACAGGAAGCTGCAAGGGTAGATACAAGTATTCAAAGTTTCCTGTCTAATGTAGCTCAATCTATACTTACAGTAATGTTGGTACTTATAATCTTTTTAGGAGTTAGAATCGGAGCTATCGTAGCGTCATTGATTCCTATAGTAATGGCATCCTCTATGGTCTTTTTAAGTTATTTTGGGTTGAGCCTGGATCAAATTTCACTGGCAGCTCTGATAATTGTATTGGGAATGCTGGTAGATAATGGGATAGTAATCTCAGAAGCAATCATGGTAAACATGGAAAAAGGGATGGACAAAATTAATGCAGCCTTAGAAGCTGTAAGAACTCTCAAGGGACCACTTATGATCTCTTCTATGGTTACCATATCAGCATTTTTGCCAATCGTGCTGGCAGAAGGAACTATGGGAGAATATACAGGACCTATAACCTATGTAGTTGCTATTTGTTTAGGATTATCATGGATTTTAGGAATAACCCTTATTCCCCTGCTCTGTGTATTATTTTTAAAGGTAGAAAAACAGGAAGCCGGCTATGACAGTAAATTTTATAGACTTTATAGAGGTTCTCTTCTAAAAGCACTAAAACATAAGTTTATGGCAGGGATTATAATTATTGGAATATTCTTTATAGCTTTATTTGGATTTAAAACCTTTGTTAAGGTGAAATTCATGCCAGATAAAGATATACCACTTTTAACAGTAGAAGCAGAACTTCCATTTGGAACTTCTATAGAAAGTACAACTAAGATGGTATTGGATGCAGAAACATATATCCGAAAGGAATATTTCTTAGACCATCCAAAACAAGTAAAACCGCCATTTATTGCCAATATCTTAGCAGGTGGAACTTTAGTTAAATATGAAAAAGAAGGAATATTAAGTACAGGAACATTCATAGGAGAGAGTGCTCCAAGATATATTCTATCTCATACTCCTAAGATGAGTCAGCCAAATTTAGCCTTTGCAATAATCAATACTACCAGTTTTGACCTTATAAAATCTGAGATACAGCCTAAACTTATAACCTGGTTTGAAGAAAACTATCCAGATGCTAATATTAAGATCGATACTCTGCAAAATGGATCTCCAAGTGACCGTCCAATAGAGATCAGGATAAAAGGTAGAGATACGGATAAATTATACGAATATATTGGACAAGTAGAAAAAATAATAAAAGAGAATATCGTAGGTCTAGCCGATATAAAAACTGACTGGGGCGGGAAAAATAGAAAATTCACAGTTAATATCGATCAGCAAAGAGCACTTAGAGCCGGTCTTACAAGTCAGGATATTGCAATATCTTTAAACAGTATCTTAAGCGGAATAAAGCTGACAGACTACAGAGAGGAAGACAGATTGATTCCGGTAATGTTGAGATCTCAAGGAACTTCACGGGAAGATATCGAAGTCTTAAAAAATACACCTATCTATAATCAAACCACGGGTAACTCAGTACCTCTCGGACAGGTAGCTGATATAAAAACAGTTTGGGAAGCTCCTAAAATAGTTAGAAAAGATAAGATCAAAGCTATTCTATACCAAGTAGGATTAAGAGATACAACAACAGCTATGGAACAGACATTAAAAATCAAACCGCTATTAGATGAAGCTGCATCTAAATGGGATTATGGTTATAGCTATGAATTTAAAGGGGAATACTATAACAGTAAAAAAGCAAATGATGCATTATCTGCAAAGTTCCCTATAGCAGGAATATTTATATTGTTATTACTTATAATTCAGTTTAATTCATACACTATATTAATCACAATTTTAGCAGCACTGCCTCTTATCTTATCAGGAATAACATTTGGATTGGGATTAACTCAGCTTCCATTTGGATTTATGCCGATATTAGGTGCACTATCTCTGGTTGGTATCATGATAAATAATGCCATAGTGTTGATAGACAGGATAAATATTGAAAGGGATGAAGAGGGACGAGAACTCCCAGATGCAATACTACATGCTGCACAGGCTAGATTTCGACCAATAGTACTTACCACAGCTACTACAGTGTGCGGACTGATTCCATTATGGTTAGGTGGAGGAGTTATGTTTGCAGGAATGGCAGTAACTATGATCTTTGGATTGATCTTCTGTTTAGGTATCACATTAGGTATAATACCTATATTATTTGCAATCTTTCATAGAGTATGCTATAAAGAATATAAATATGAAGATGACGATGAAAACCAAGATAAAGTTATAGAAGGGTAAAACTATAGAAGAATAAAGTTATAAAAAGATAAAAAAATTAATTTTTAGGAGGTATTAATATGGAAGACATTGCAATTAAACATTCATTGGATGACAATAAATTTTTAGCTATGGACGGTGACATCGAAGCAGGGTATTTAGGATATAATTTAAAAGATAAAACTATATATATCCTTACTATCTATGTAGATCCTAAATATAGAAATAGATTTTTAGGTAAAAAATTGTTGGATCAATGTGTAGATTATGCCAGAAAAGAACAATTTAAAATTTTACCTATATGTTCGTATGCGGCAAAAGTGTTTGAGAAGACTGATAAATATGATGATCTTAAAATTATTTAAATAAAAATAAACATCCAATTTCAATATTTTATTTAGTCACAGAGACCAAATAAAATCTAATCTTATAATTTTCTAGATAATAAAAAAGAAGCCACTTTAATTAGAGTGGCTTCTTAATTTTATCTGCGATTTCATTATTTGTTTGTGGTATATCCAATTATAATATTCTTTACTCTTGATATTTTATCAATCATTTTGATCATTGACGCTTATATCTATAAATTTAAAATTAACAACATCAAATAAACCCTTGTCTGTAACTTTTATTTCTGGAATAACGGGTAAGGCTAAAAATGCTAAAGTCATAAATGGATCTAGGTCTCTATTTACACCCAATCTATCATAAGCTATTTTAAGCATTTCCCCTAGAATTTCTTTTACTGCCTCAATAGGCTTATCAGACATTAATCCTGCTATTGGTAATTCTAGTTTTTTCAATACCTTCCCTTTAGACACTACGACCAGTCCTCCCTGTATTTTTTCAATTTCCTTTACAGCAACATGCATATCATGATCACTGTCTCCTATGACTAAAATATTATGGGAATCATTTGAAACAGTTGAAGCTATGGCCCCTCCTTTAAGATTAAAGTTTTCTACCAGGCTAAATCCTATATTGCCGGTGGCATGATGCCTTTCAATTACCGCTAATTTTAGAAGATCTTTATCACTATTAAATTTAAAATAGCCTTTACTGTCTATTTCTACTTCACGGATTACTTTTTCAGTTAAAAGACTGTGAGGTAATAACCTCATGACATTTGCGTGATTACTTGTCAGCTTAATTTTTAGATCTTTTTCGTAAATTTTTTTAAAGTTTACGGTGCCGCTTACTTTTGTGATATTCTCTTTTTTTACATCGAAAAGTGGTTCACCATCTTTTGCAACAAATTTTCCATTTTTTATAACTTCTAATACATTAAAATCTTCTAAATTATTTACTATTATTAAATCTGCATCATATCCGGGAGCGATTGCTCCTAAGTTTTTTATTCCATAACATTCGCATACATTGATAGTCGCCATTTTAATTGCTGTTATTGGGTTTATCCCATTTTTCATAGCAGTTCTTACATTGTTATCAATATGTCCAGTTTCTATTATATCCTCTGGATTCCTATCATCTGTACAAAACAAACATCTTCTTTCATTTTCTGGAGTGATTCCTTCTATTAAAGCTTCTAGATTTTTGGCTGCACTTCCCTCCCTTATGGAAATATACATCCCCTTTCTCAACCTATCCTGCATTTCATCTACAGTAGAACACTCGTGATCCGTTTTTATTCCGCCTATTATATATGCATTTAGCTCTTCACCACCAATATTAGGTGAATGACCATCTACTATTTTATTATTATCTTGAGCTAATTTTAATTTGTCTACTATTTTACTATCTCCCTGTATTACCCCTGGATAATTCATCATTTCTCCCAGACCCAGCACCATAGGATTGCCAATTAATTCCTTTAATTCTCCAGCTTCTAGTATTGCTCCTGAATTTTCAAATGGTGTTGCAGGTACACATGAAGGAAGCATATAATAAACATTGAGCGGAAGATCTTCACTTGATTTAATCATGAATTTAATACCTTCCAAACCGCATACATTGGCTATTTCATGCGGATCTGCAATTACACTGGTTGTTCCTTTAGGAACTACTGCCCGTGCAAACTGACCAGGTGAAATCATAGAGCTTTCTATATGAACATGGCTGTCTATAAGTCCTGGAGATAAATATTTTCCATTTAGATCAATTTCATTTAAACCTTCGTAATCCCCAATCCCTATTATTTTCCCCGAATCAATTGCCAAATTACCTTCTATTATCTCGTTTGAAAATACACTGATAATCCGGCAATTCTTTAGCAGAAGCTCTGCTTTTTTTCGTTTTGATGCCACATCAATTAAATGTTTTATTTTATTATTCATTGCTACCTCCGTTTATATAAGTTTTACCTGTAGTTAAATAAAAAAAATCCCACCACAAAAATAAATTACTATAGAAGCATTTATTTTGTAATGAGAAATTAAGGTTTCCCGTAGAAACCCCCAAACCAAATCATTGGGGTTATACGATTATTTTATTTTGTATACTATGAATATATATCTTTTTTTGAAACTTGTCAACTATAATTTTTATACTGAGATACTAGGATCAATTGCAAGGTTTGAGCTGATTTGGGAAATTAATTTGCATTAATATAAAAACCATGATATACTCATTTTGTCGTACTAACCGGGGAGCCAGCGGTGCCTTGTAATCTACAATCCGCTTTAGTAGAGGTGATGTCGACCTGAGGATCAGTCTGTCATAGCAGGTCCTATTAGAAAATGTTGAGAATAGAGTCCTATACGGCGAAATGCCAACGAACCGTGTCAGATCTGGAAGGAAGCAGCACTAAGTTGATTATTTCGGGTGTTATAGGGTAGCTCTCTTTGAGTTTTTTAATAGGGTTCCGTGTGGTTGGGGTGTTTTCGAGGGTCGATGTACGGCCTTTTTTTTTACAAAAAATATTTTCTGAAACTTTTATTTTTGTGATATAAATCTATTGTTTTTAATATAAAAGCGCCAGAGTTTTTCCTTGTATTCTTTTGCATATTCTATCCCAATTCTTTTGCATTCTACTATGAATTTTGGTTTATAGCCGTCATCTTCTATCCATAAATTTTCTTCAGTCGTCAAATCGCAGGCATCGTCGTCTATGCTTATATTAAATGCCTGGCATAATTTCCCCGGTCCGTTTAAAAGCTCCCTGTCTGTTTTAGACCTTCTGTTTTCATACATGAATTCTATACCATCTAATGGTTCTAAGGCTCTGATTAAAACGGCATGTGGAATACCTTTAAGGTTTGCAACGACATTAAAACAGCTGTAGATACCGTATATCAGGTAAACGTAGGAATGTCCCCCTTCCATAAACATAGTTTTTGTTCGTTTTGTTAATCTGTTGTTATATGCATGGGAGGCTCTGTCTTTAGGTGCAAGGTATGCTTCTGTTTCTACAATCCTTCCTCTCATGATATTTTTTCCTGTCTTTCTAACAAGGATCTTTCCCAAAAGTTCCCTTGCCACTGAACGACCGTCACGTCTATAAAAATCTTTATTTAAAGCCATATTTTTCAATTTATTCACTCCTTTTTATTTTTTTATTTACTGCATAAGATCTTCTTTCCTGTATTTTTTTATTTTAATTATTTAACCTAAGTTGCTACTTTATAAGATATTTAATTCTTCATCACAAAGTAACCGCAAGGGTCATAAAACTATTAATTTATTTCATAAACATAGAACTATGGTTAGACCCTTAACAAAATAGTCAAAGCTATACACGGAAAAACTAATCCACAGCGTCTATATAATTATATATTAAAAAATTAAATATATCAGAAATAGTGCTTTTATAGCTCTACTTCATTATACAAGGATGAAATCCTTAGGTCTTTTTTACAAGTAGCAATTTAGCTATTAAATAAAAGGATTTTTTTGTTTTATTTTGAAGTATCTATTAATTAATATTAGTCTGATTATATGTGTAATCATTAGCCTTTTAATATAAATTGGAGTAAATTTAAAATTTGTATTATAATAGGTTAAATAAAAACAACTCTTATGGAGGGGAAGATGTATAGGATATTAAAAGGAAAGACCCTAGGAAAATTTGTAGAAAGATTAAAGGAACTGAATCCTAATATTT
>DAOUPY010000400.1 GCA_030625925.1 Fusobacteriaceae bacterium
GGATTTGTAGGAGATCCAATGGATATTATAGTTGCCTGGATGGCAAAATCTGGTCAAAGTATATTTGTATCTGCATTTGTTCCAAGAATTTTTGCTAACTTAATAGATAAAACTATGAGCGGTATATTAGTGGTAACGTTAATTAAATCCATGCCGGCAAAGATACTAAAGCCACTTAAGGCATAGGTGATATCATGAATAGGGGGAAAAAAATTGTATTAGTGAGTCATTGCGTATTAAATCAAAATTCAGTAGTAAAACCATACGGGAGAAAAGCAGAAGATTTTAAGGATCTTTTGATGAAGTTAATTGAGGAAAATATAGGGATAATACAACTACCCTGTCCAGAAATTTCTCTATATGGTTTAAAAAGATGGGGACATGTTAAGGATCAGTTTGAAACTCCTCATTTTAGAAAACAGTCGAAATTGATGCTCGAAAATATATTGGACAACATTATAGAGTATAAAAATAATGGATACGAGGTTTTAGGAGTAATAGGGATAAAGGGAAGCCCCAGCTGTGGAATAAGTACTACCTGTCGTGGTGACTGGAATGGAAGTATAGGTAGTGGTGGAGATCTAGGAGAAAAATTAAAAAGTCTGAGAGAGGTCAGTGAAGCTGGAGTTTTTATGGAGGTATTAAAAAAATCATTAATTGAAATAGAAGTAGATGTAGATTTTTATGATGATTTTGAAATTTTTATGGAGAAGCTTTAACCATATAATTATGAAAATTAATAGAGGAGATAATATGAAATACAACAAAATTATACTAAAATTGTTTTTATCTACAGCAATAATAGCTATGTCACTCAGTACTATAGGGTGTTCTAATGAAGTCACGGGAAATAGATTGAGAACAAATGTTAAAAATGACTCAATTCATAAGCAAGAAGTTACAGTGACTAAAGAATATATATATTTAAATCTCAAAGAGGATAACTTTATAGTGATCGATACCAGATCAGATGAAGAATTTAACGGATGGAGTTTAAATAAAGATATAAAAGGTGGTCATATTTCCGGAGCTATAAATCTTTCTGCTAAATTATTAGAGGGTTTAAATGAGAATGAAATAAAAAATATATTTACCAAAAATGGAATATCACCGGATAAAAATATAGTCGTATATTCTAATTATGGGGAAGGTAGTTTAAAAATTTATAATATTCTTAAAAGATCAGGTTATAAAAATGTGGCCAACTATCAGGGAGGCATGCAGGACTGGAGCAGGGATAATTCATTAGAGGTGGAGAAGTTAAAGAACTATGAAAAGTTAGTTTATCCTCTGTGGGTTAAAGATTTAACAGAAGGAAAAGAAGTAAAAAAATATGATGGAAGAGAATATATCATTGTAAATGTAAACTATAAGCAAAAAAAAGAATACAAAAAAGGACATATAAAAGGTGCTATTTATATAGATACAAATGATATAGAAAGCCTACCTCTTTGGAATGTAATTTCAGATGATAAAATAAAAAAATTATTGAATGAAACAGGGATAACTAAGGATAAGATGATTATATTGTATAGTGACGAGGCTATGGCAGCAGGCAGGTTAGCACATGTTCTTATGTATGCTGGTGTTGAAGATGTCAGAATAATAAATTCTAATGTAAAAGGATTGATAGATGCTGGATTATCTTTGGAGAAAGGTGAGAATATTTGGGTTTCAGATGATGATTTTGGAGGGCAGATACCTATGCACCCGGAATATACAAAGAGTTTGAAAGAAGCAAAAGAATTGGTGAAAAATACTAATGGAAGATTAACAGCAGTTGTTTCTTGGGAAGAATATGCAGGGATAAATAATGGCGGGTATTCATATTTTACTGAAAAAGGTCGTATACCGGGATCGGTATTCGGGCACGGCGGTTCAGACGGATATCATTCTGAAGATTTTGTGGATTCAGATGGAACAATGAGAGACTATACTCAAATACAGAAAATGTGGGAAGAATGGGATATAAAAGCTGAAAATGAATCTTCTTTTTTCTGTGCTACAGGATGGAGAGGAGCACTAGCTTTCTTTGATGCATATTTGATGGGATGGGAAAATGTAAGTGTCTATGACGGTGGATTCTATGAGTGGATACAAGATCCTGCAAATCCTATTGCTGTAGGAGATCCTAGGATAAATTAAAAAAATAAAAAGGGGATAAAAGATGAAAGATGTTAATAAATTACCAGAAAACTTTCAAGATTTTGAAGAAGCAAGACGAGACGGATTTTTAACAATAAAAAAATTAAAGGATCAGGGGAAAAATATAGTAGGTACATTTTGTACCTATACACCTAAAGAGTTAATCTATGCAGCAGGAGCACTTCCAGTATCTCTCTGTTCAGTCAGTGAAGAAACTATTCCTGCAGCCGAAAAACATCTGCCGAAAAATCTATGTCCTTTGATAAAAGCCAGTTATGGATATGCTATTACTGATAAATGCCCATATATGTATTTTGCTGACATAGTAGTAGGAGAGACGACTTGTGACGGGA
>DAOUPY010000530.1 GCA_030625925.1 Fusobacteriaceae bacterium
TAAGGGCACGAGCTATGGCAACCCTTTGCTGCTGGCCTCCAGATAGTTCAGAGGGTCTCCGGTCTTTTAGTTGGAAAATTCCCAATTCATTGAGAAGATTATCAATCTTATTTTTTTTTTCAATGGAGGTATGTTTTTCACATAGATCAAGGGCAAATTCAATATTTTCATAGACCGTTAATACAGGAATAAGGTTATAATTTTGGAAGATGAATCCTATCTGATCTCTCCTAAAATCAGCTCTCTCATCTTTGTTTAAAGCGCTGATATCTTTTTGATTGATAATTATGTTACCCTGAGTAAGGGAGTCCATGGCACCGATAATATTTAAGATAGTAGTTTTTCCAGAGCCAGAGGGACCGGCGATTACGGCAAAATCACCTCGATCTATCTTAAAATTTATATTGTCTATGGCTTTGACTTCTACCTTTCCGTGTTTATATATTTTTGTTATTTTTTTTGCTTCTACAATGGTCATAGATCCTCCTAGAAAAACATCTTGGTTCTAAAAACTATTTCGCTGGTTAATTTTTTATTATCTTTGGTTGAATAGCCATATTTTTCAAAGTTATGATAATAGTTATAGGCAAATTCAAAATTTACATAGTCATTATAGATATAATTTAAAGTTGTATTTAAATATCCCCCATCATCTATAACCAGACACCCCTGATAAAATTGTAAAGATTCGTTGATTCTCAAGTTATAGGTCAGGTAGATCCCACCCCCTTTTTTATTATAAAATCCTTCCAGGGCAGTATAGATATTTTTTTGATAGAGATTAAAGTTGTAGTCGACACCTGTAACCAGAGTATGGAGATCATCGGTTTCATACTTATCATAGGACACCTGCCCCCAGACACCGACAATAATGTCCCCCTTAGCTTCTAAAACAATTTTTTCATTTTTCTCAATTTTTTTAGTCAGTGGGGAGAGTTCTGTAATATGAAAATAATTCATCATAATTTCAAAATTATCGATCAAGAAAGTATATCTTCCAGCAAAATTTTCATCTTTTGCATCAGTCTTAAATCCAATGAGTTCAAGCCTGGACATATCTGAAAGACTGTATTTAAATCTTATGGAATCCAGCCCCCTTTTATCGGATTTAGGATCTTCTATATCGATCTCATTGAATACATCGGAAAGATTAAAAATATAACCGTGTCCCCAGCTTATGGTTTGTCTACCTGCTGAAAGGGTGATATCATCAACATAATACTCTAGATACCCTCTATATAGGTCTACAGCAGGATCTGCCCCCTCCTCTCCAATGAGGGAAAACTCTGTATAAAAATCTTCATCTTCATATCGAAGACCTATTATTCCTTTATAGTACCAATAATTTTCCTCATAATTTTGCAGGCTGTAATCCCCCCTCAATTCTGAAAAATAATCCATAGAGAGACAGGCTTGGGTGATAAAAAAAAACAAAATAATTTTTTTCATAAAATTCCCTCCAAAATTTTAAAGGTATATTGGCAATCTTTGCTGTATATATTATACAGGTTAAAAGAAAGTATTCCTTCTTCACGTCAC
>DAOUPY010000482.1 GCA_030625925.1 Fusobacteriaceae bacterium
TCAAAAATTAAGGAGGAGAAAAATGAATACAACGGAAAAGGTAGAGATGAATAAATCTTTATCTGACAATCCTGTAAAAAGAGTCAAAAGTTTTTTTAAAAGACCTAAAAAAACTAATGATGAGACTGTGGAGAAATCAGAAAAACTAAAAAAACTAGAAAGGCTAGAAAAACTAAAAACTGTAGAAACTGTAGAAGTGAAAAATGATGCAGTAGTAAAAGATTCGATAAAAGACATAAAACATAGAAAAAAAGTACATAAGGGACCTAAAAAAATAGTTCCAAATGACACTGATACTCCTAAACCAAATAAAAAAGAGGAAAAATTATTTGTTATACCTCTAGGCGGTTTAGATGAAATAGGGAAAAATATGACTTTATTTCAATATAGAGATGAGATCGTAATAGTAGATGCAGTGATAGCTTTTCCTGATGAAGCGCTGCCGGGAATAGATGTAGTAATTCCTGATTATAGCTATATAGCAAGTAATAAGGATAAGGTAAAAGCACTATTAATCACCCATGGTCATGAGGATCACATCGGTGGGACACCATACCTTTATAGAACTATAGATCATAATGTACCTATGTATGGGGGAAAATTAGCATTAGCTCTGGCAGAATCAAAGTTTGAAAAGTCATCTTTTGGAAAATTTAAACCTAAGATGAAGGAAGCTCGTGGAAGAAGTAAGTTTAAAATAGGAAAATATTTTGAAGTAGAATTCATAAGTGTGACTCATAGTATCGCAGATGCATATGCTATTTGCATAAAAACACCAGCTGGTAAAGTAATCCACACAGGCGACTTTAAAATAGACTTAACACCTGTAGATGGTGACGGGGTAGATTTCAGCAGGTTTGCCAGATTAGGAGATGAAGGGATAGACCTTTTACTTTCAGACAGTACAAATTCGGAATTAGAGGGGTACACTCCATCTGAAAGAAGTGTAGGAGAATCTATAAGAAAGGAATTTGAAAAGGCAACTGGAAGGGTAATAATAGCCTCTTTTGCATCTCATATATACAGACTTCAGCAAATTGTAAATGAAGCTCATAGAGTTAATAGAAAGATAGCTGTAGAGGGAAGAAGTATGGTCAAAGTTTTTGATATTGCTTCTAAATTAGGATATTTAAAGTTACCGGAAGGAATAATGGTAAGTTTAAAGCAAATTGAAAAATTACCAGACGAGAAGGCTGTATTATTATGTACTGGAACTCAAGGAGAGCCATTGGCAGCCTTATCAAGAATTGCTAAAAATATGCATAAACATATTAAAATTAGAAAAGGCGATACAGTAATAATATCTGCAACTCCAATTCCTGGAAATGAGAGAGCGGTTTATAACAACATAAATAATCTGTTAAAAAATGATGCAGATGTTGTTTTCAAAAAAATAGCTGGTATCCATGTATCTGGACACGGAAGTCAAGATGAACAAAAATTGATGCTGAATTTAGTTAGACCGAAAAACTTTATGCCTGTACATGGAGACTACAAGATGTTGATAGCTCATAAAAAAACAGGGATGGAAACAGGAATACCTGAAGACAGAATAATTATAGCTACAAATGGAAGCAGGGTAGAAGTAACAAAATCTTATGCTAAATTAGCAGGGAAAGTAACTTCTGGGATTACGTTGGTAGACGGATTAGGAGTAGGAGATATCGGCAAGGTAGTTCTTAGAGACAGGCAGCAGCTGGCTGAAGATGGTGTGGTAATAATAGTGCTTACTATTGATAAAACAACCGGTAAATTATTAGCCGGACCAGACATAGTTACTAGAGGATTTGTTTACTCTAAAGATGCAGATATAATGATCAATGAAGCCAAGGTTATTATTAGGGGAAAAATAGTGGCTCTGAAAGAAGAGGATGCTAAGAATTGGTCAACGTTAAAAACTATAACAAAAGATACAGCCAATAAATTTTTCTATGAAAAGA
>DAOUPY010000509.1 GCA_030625925.1 Fusobacteriaceae bacterium
TATCCAATATCCCTTCGGCTTTTATAAATAGTTCCCTCTCAAAGGAGGAATATGTAGATGCAATCAGGCAGTTACGACAAAACAAGCTAAAACTCCTATATATCGCCCCTGAAAGGCTCCTCAATGATAAATTTATAAATCTATTGACTGGTCTCCAGATAGGAATGGTAGCGGTAGATGAAGCCCACTGTATATCCCAATGGGGACATGATTTTAGAAAATCTTATTTGGAAATCCCTAAATTCATTGAAATAGTAAACCAAAATATACAGATAACGGCATTTACAGCTACGGCTACTCCAAAGGTAAAGGAAGATATCGTAGATCTATTGGAGATGAGAAACCCAAAAATATTTGTAGGAGGGTTTGATCGGAAAAATTTATTTTTTAAAGTTGTAAAAAATGAAGATGCAGAATCATATCTAGTAGATTATCTGGATACCCATAGGAAGGCTCCCGGGATCATCTATGCTTCTACACGAAAAGAAGTGGATAACCTGTACGCCTATCTGAGATTAAAGCATTTTAGTGTGGGAAAATATCATGCAGGCCTTACAGATGAAGAACGTCAAAATTTTCAAAATAAATTTATAACCGGCGATATCAGAGTTATGATTGCAACCAATGCCTTTGGAATGGGAATAGATAAATCCAATGTAAGGTTCGTTATCCACCGAAATATCCCTAAGGATATGGAAAGTTACTACCAGGAGGCTGGTCGTGGTGGTCGTGATGGGGGACAGGCTGAATGTATATTGATGTTTTTTCCTGAAGATATTGGAACACAAGAATTTTTTATAGACATGAATAGGGATATATCCCCGCAGTTAAAGAGAGATAAACTGAAAAAATTAGATAAAATGGTAGCCTATACTGAGATAAAATCTTGTCTACGGGAATATTCATTGAAGTATTTTGGTGACAGGAGGATCAAAAATTACTGTGGAAACTGCAGTAATTGCACCGGTGTAAAGGATGTAGAAAATAATACTGTGGATACACAAAAGGTGCTCTCGTGTATCGGCAGATCCAAGGAAAATATAGGTGTCAGAATGGTTATCCGCCTCCTATTAGGAGAGACCAGTGACAAGATCACAAGAAAAGGATTGGACCAGATCTCAACTTTTGGAATTTTTAAAGATTATGATAAAAACCTATTGGAGGAGTTTATCAACTACCTTATCTCAGAAGGGTATATAGACCAAACAGCAGGATCATATCCTGTACTTAAATTAAATGAAAAATCATTTGATGTTCTGAATGGGAATATTAAGGTTCTTCGAAAGAAAAATGAAGTTGTATCCTTTGATTATTATGAAAACCCTATCTTTGAAAGGTTAAATGAAGTTCGACGTGAGATTGCAGAAAAAGAGGGGATCGCTCCATATGTTCTCCTATCTGATGTAACCCTCATGGAATTAGCAGATAAAAAACCTATCAACAGGTGGGAGATGTTAAAGATTAAAGGGATCGGTAATCAAAAATTCGAAAACTATGGACAGCATTTTTTAGATATCTTAATCACAGAGGTTGGAATTGAAAATTTAAAAAATAATGGTTCTCAAGAAGATCAAAAAGCTGAAAAAAAAATACCTGGTGGAGATCGAAAAAGTTAAACATCTTAAAGAAAGTTTAAACTTAGATGTAGATGTGGAGGAGTTGGCTCAGGCTATAAGTGAGATATTCTTTTAATCGGGGCTGGCTCAATGTGATAGTAAAAAAAAAGTAGCCTAG
>DAOUPY010000519.1 GCA_030625925.1 Fusobacteriaceae bacterium
GGAAGTTACAAAGGATATTAATTTTTCCCTTCAAAAAGGTGAGATATTAGGGATAGCAGGACTCATGGGAGCAGGAAGAACAGAACTGGCTAAGACCATCTATGGATGTTTCAAGAAAACAAATGGTCAAATCTATATAGATGGGAAAAAAGTAGATATAAACTCTCCTCAGGAGGCGTTAAAAAATAAGATAGCCTATGTTTCTGAAGATAGAAAGGGAGACGGTTTGTTATTGGGACTTTCTGTAAAAGAAAATATGAGTTTATCCTCGCTATTGAAGTTTGAGAATAGATATAAAAAAATAGATGAAAAAAAAGAAAAAATAGAAGTGGAAGAATTCATATCGAAATTTAATATAAAAACTCCTACAATGGATCAACTTATAAAAAACCTAAGTGGGGGAAATCAGCAGAAAGTAGCCATAGCCAAGGCACTGATGACTGTTCCGAAAATATTAATTTTGGATGAACCCACAAGGGGAGTGGATGTAGGAGCAAAGAAGGAAATATATGATCTTATAAATGAATTTAAACATCAAGGGATGAGTATAATTATAATTTCCTCTGAAATGCCGGAAATATTAGGGCTCAGCGACAGAATAATGGTGATGTATGACAAAACTATTACAGGAATATTCAGCAGAGAAGAAGCCACACAGGAAAAGATAATGAAGTGTGCTATAGGTGTTATGAAGGAGGAGATAGATGAAAACTAGTGCAGCATTAAATGGTACAACAATTAAAAAAGAAAATAAATTGTTAAAAAATAAACCTTTAATAGGACTGATTATATTTGGGGTGATAGTTTCAATATTGAATCCTAGATTTTTGTCGACAGCAAACTTATTGAATATATTAAGACAGACATCTATAAATGCAATAATAGCAGCTGGGATGACATTTGTAATATTAACAGGGGGAATAGATCTTTCGGTAGGGTCTATCCTGGCTATTTGTGGTGCAGTATCTGCAAGTATGTTAGCTGGTGGAGTCAACGGTTATATAGTTTTAATAGTAACTATAATATTGGGAACGATATTGGGGGCAGTCAGCGGAAGTTTTATAAGTTATGGGAAATTACAGGCTTTTATAACAACCTTGGTAGCTATGACATTATTAAGGGGAGCAACCTTAGTATTTACGGATGGAAAACCAATTTCTATGGGGTTCGGAGAGAATGCCGAGTTATTTGATACCATAGGGGGAGGATACCTTTTTGGAATTCCAGTCCCTATATATATAATGATAGCGGTGTTTGCAGTCTGTAACTATGTGTTAAAAAATACAAAATTTGGTAGGTATGTTTTTGCAGTAGGTGGGAATGAAGAAGCTACGAAATTATCTGGAATTAATGTAGAAAAATTGAAAGTTAAAGTGTATGCTATAAGTGGTGGACTGGCTGCCTTAGCAGGAATTATAATTACATCTAGACTGGGATCAGCTCAGCCTACAGCAGGAACAGGGTATGAATTGGATGCCATTGCAGCGGTAGTATTAGGCGGAACCTCACTTTCTGGAGGAATAGGAAGTATATCAGGAACGATAACAGGAGCACTGATCATAGGAGTATTGGGGAATGCATTGAATTTATTGGATGTATCTTCGTATTATCAGATGATGATA
>DAOUPY010000477.1 GCA_030625925.1 Fusobacteriaceae bacterium
GTAGGAGGGAGTTGTATTAAAAATAAAAATAAGGCAGTGTATTTTTATCTTTAAATTGAGTTAATCTTGTGATCTGTGACTGAAAAAAACTTCTATGTTGTAGCAGTAAAAAAAACAGATTAGTGTAAATTGGTGGCAAGATGAGTCCAAAGTTTCCGCCTTTGATACGGCCCCTTTCTTGTCTTGATACAAGATAAGGGAGAAAGAAAATCAAGAAATTTATAAGTTGTCTTAGTGGAGTAAGTCACGATCGTTGTTGTAGAAACACTACAGCGGAAGTACAACGACTATAAACTTCAGAAAAAACTAAGAACTAAATTATATATCACTCTCGGTAGAATAATTTTTTTGTAGAAGAGATATCGCCTTCAAAATTAAAAACAAATTTAATATTCATATATCGATTAGTGTCAAAAAAGGTTAGGAGTTTTAAATCTGTGTTAAAAAAGTCCGATTTTAGTCAGCGTCAAAACTTTTAATTCCATAAAAAAAAGGAGAGAAAGTATGAATCCGTTAGAGAGAGAAAAGATGATAGAGTCAACAGGAAGTGCAGATAGAGTTTTAACCTGCCCATTTATAGATATGTTTGGAGCTCAACTCATCCATAAAAATATCAGGGAAGTAAATTTGTCAGGGAGACTCATGGCAGATCTTGAAATAGAAGCCTATAGAATCTTTGGTCATGATGGTGTCAGTGTAGGGCCTGGATTATACGGAGTTCCAGAGGCTTTAGGAGTGGTTTTGGATTTACCAGAAACTAGCTATCCATATGTAAAAAAATGTGTAGAAATAGATTATGACAATATAGAAAAATTACCCATATGTGATTCTAAATTGGATGGGAGACTGCCACTTTTTTTGGAGGGGGTAAAGATACTCATAGATGAAGTCTCAGATGAAGTTTCTGTAGGAAGCAGTGTTGCAGGACCGTTCAGCACGGCTGCAACGGTGATAGGGACAGAAAAATTTCTAAAAGACCTAAGAAAAAATCCAGAAGGAGTCCACAGACTCCTAAAGAGAGTTACAAAAAGTATACTCAACTATATGGATGCTGTAATGGATCTGGGTATAGTCCCTAGTATCCCTGATCCTGTGGCTTCGGGAACACTGATAAGCGCTAAAACTTTCAGAGAGTTTGCTCTTCCATATTTAGATATATGTGTGGAACATATCAGAATGCGTATGGGAAGGGGGCCGGCTCTTCATATATGCGGGACTACAAAAAAACACTGGATGGAGATAAAAAAACTTAATTTATCGGCCTTGAGTTTGGATAATATAGATGATATTGGAGAGGCATGTGAGACGTTAGGAGACAAATTCTGTATCATAGGAAATGTTGACCCTGTAAATGTTGTGTTAAATGGAACCAAAGAAAGTATCTACAGAGAAGTAAAGGAATGTATAGAAAAAGCATACAACAATCCCAAGGGATTTGTTCTGGCGACAGGATGTGATATTCCTATAAATGCATCTCCTAAAAATGTAGAATACTTAATGGAAGCAGCCAGACTATACAGTCGTTTTAAAGAAAAATAAAATAGGGGGATTATAATGTATCAAATAGGAATAGATATTGGATCTACAGCAGCCAAGGTTGCAGTTATGAAAAAAACAGACATCTTAGAAACTTTTGTTCTGCCAACTGGTTGGAGCAGTATAGACACCGCTAATAGTATAAAAAAAAGATTAAATGATCTGGGAGTAAATGAATCGAATTCTAAAGTTGTTGCAACAGGTTATGGAAGGGTTTCTGTTCCTTTTGCCGATAAAACAATTACAGAAATAACCTGCCATGCAGCAGGAGCAAAGCATTTTATCGGGGAGAATACGACAGTTGTAGATATCGGTGGGCAGGATACTAAAGTTATTTCGTTAGAAGGGGGAGTCGTTAAAGACTTTACCATGAATGATAAGTGCTCTGCCTGAACAGGTAAATTTATAGAGATTATGTCAAATTCTCTGGGAGTAGACAT
>DAOUPY010000331.1 GCA_030625925.1 Fusobacteriaceae bacterium
TATCAGGAATAAGGTTTTTTCTAAAAAAATTAAAAATAAAAACTATTTAGAGATCTTATCAAAATTAGAGGATGATAAAGTTATTAAGGTAAATTCTAGTTTAGTTTCAGCCTTTGATTTTGAAATAAAGTTGAGTAAAAACCAGGAAAAAATTAAAGAGATAATCTTAAAAACTTATAAAAACAATGGCTACAAACCTCCTAAATATGAGGAGCTTTCTAAATTAACTAGCGATCCCAAAGAGTTAAAGATGGTTTTTGACATGATGGTATTATTAGGGAAATTAAAGTTCATAGAAAAGGATGTCTTCCTTCTGGATTCAGATTATAATAATCTGATGATGGTAATAAATCAATTGGGAGAAGGCGGTAAAGAGATTGCTCTGCCTGACGTTAAAGCTAAGGTAGACACCAGCAGAAAATATTTGGTTGCATATTTGGAACATCTAGATAAGGTAGGAGTAACCAAGAGGGTAGATAATGCAAGGGTATTGGTGTAGACCCTCTTCCCTTGTTGTCGGAGATTTCACGATTATTAAAATTAAATATAGCTAAATTTAATTTTAAATGTGAATCCCTCGTAGGGAGAAACCTATAGTATAATTTTGAGGTATGATTCAAGTTCTTTCCCCCGATTGACGAGTACGAAAATTTCTTTTTAGTAAATAGAAATTTTACGGTGTCAAAGGGGAGAGTGTCCAAAGGACCAGAGAGGGTAAAATAAAGGAGGGAACAATAGTGATAAAAATAGATGCTATGGGGATGGCTTGTCCACTACCTGTAATTCAAACAAAAAAAGCGTTAAGAAATATAGAAGAAAACGGTCATGTAGAAACAATGGTCGACAATGAATCTTCCATGGAAAACCTGCTAAAAATGGCTAAAGAGATGGGACTGGAGTCTAGTTATGAGAAAGTTGAAGATCATATGTATAGAGTCGTAATCACTAAGGGTGAAGGTGGAATCATCACTTCTTCAAATGATACGGCATCAAATGAAAAGATGGTTATAGCTATATCTTCGGATAAGATGGGAGAAGGGATAGATGAATTAGGAGATGTTTTGATGAAGGGATTTATCTATACATTGACTGAGATGGATCTTATGCCGACCACAGTTTTACTCTATAATGGAGGAGCTAAGTTAACGGTAGAAAATGCTCCTACACTGGAAGATTTAAAGACTTTAGATAAGATGGGAGTGGAGATATTAACCTGCGGAACCTGTCTTAATTACTATTATTTAGGAGATAAATTAGCAGTAGGAGAGGTAAGTAATATGTACACCATCATGGAAAGACTGCAGGGTGCAGATAAATTAATAAGACCGTAGACCCTCTTCCTTTTATGTTTCTCGATTCACGAGTACGAAAATTTCTTTTTAGTAAAAAGAAATTTCGCGATGTGACTAGGGAGAAACAAAGTTAAAATATAAGCAAGAAAATCTAATTAAAATAAATATTCAGACGCAGACTTAAAACGATACTGAAAAAAATGACTTTTTACGACTAGGATGAAATAAGGAAGTTTGGTTTTGTCTATATTATATATTTAAAATTAAGTTTTAAGTACACTTAATTTTAATACTCGTATGTCTGTCAGATTATAGTCTGCGTCAAGTTTTTTGAATCTAAAAAAGTGAGGGTAAAAATGAAAAAAACAGAAGAATTTAACCTTATCTCCTTTGAGTCCACTCATATGGCGATAAAGAGTGAAAAATTATTAAAAGAAGAAAGTTTAGATATAAGAATAATTCCTGTACCTAGGGAAATAACATCTAGCTGTGGTCTGTCACTGCGTATAAATCCTACAGATTATGAGAAGTCTAGAGTAATTTTAGTTGAAAATAAGATAGAAATTTCAGGCTGTTATCTAGTTAAAAAAACAGGATTAAAAAAAGAAATTCTTGACATCACTAATTAAATTATTGTAATATTAGTTATAAAATATTTAAACCCATATATTTCCATAATTTGGTTGGAAGTTTCTACGAGTCACCGTAAATGGCTTACTATGGGGTTAGTTAATTATAATTTCTTCCATGGTTTTGTAAAAGCTTTCAGGAGTTTTTAACAATATATGATTGAATTGTAAATAATCAACCCCTTGTGTATAGCATGGGGTTTTTTATTTACAATTATATCATTAAAAAAGGGAGAAAGAGATGGATTTTTTTCAATTAGAAAAACATGGAACAAACGTAAAACAAGAAATAGTAGCAGGAACAACTACATTTTTAACAATGGCTTATATTATATTTGTAAACCCAGGAATATTAAGTGAAACTGGTATGGATAAGGGAGCATTGATTACTGTTACTTGTTTGGCGGCCTTTATAGGAACCATGATAACAGCCCTTTGGGTTAATGCACCATTAGCAATGGCACCTGGGATGGGATTAAATGCATTCTTTACTTATACCTTGGTATTTGGAATGGGAGCCACTTGGAATACAGCCTTAGGAGTAGTATTTATATCAGGAATCATATTTTTATTACTTACAATGACTGGATTTAGAGAAAAGATAATAGATGCTATTCCCCTTCAACTTAGATTAGCAGTAGGAGCAGGTATTGGATTATTTATTGCATTTATCGGGATGCAGAATTTAGGATTGATTGTAGCTAACCCGGCAACTCTGGTAGGATTAGGATCTCTAAGTCCCACTGTAATCTTAGGATTGACAGGACTTACAATAATGGTAGGACTGGAAATAAAACAGGTGAAGGGTGGAATTTTAATAGGAATAGTGATAACCACTATTTTAGGAATGGTTTTAGGGTATGTAGAATTACCAAATGGAATAATGTCTACTCCACCGAGCATAGCACCTATAGCTTTTAAATTAGATATATTGGGAGCCTTGAAGATATCCATGATTGGACCGATATTTTCATTTATGTTCGTAGATTTATTTGATTCAGTGGGAACTATTG
>DAOUPY010000178.1 GCA_030625925.1 Fusobacteriaceae bacterium
TCCCGTCCAGATGTGATGTAGGAGATATAAGGGTAGAGTTTAAGCCTAGTTTTGAACATACAGGCCCATTTGGTGCAAAATCAATAGGAGAGGTAGTGATCAATACATCAGCTCCTGCCATTGCAGATGCAGTAGCAAATGCTACAGGGGTAAGGATAAGAAAGTTACCTATAACACCTGAGAAAGTACTCACGGGAATAATGAATGCAAAATTTTAGTCACGAATTGCACATAGAACGCGGATACTAAAGTATACACGGATAATTTGAAATATTTAGACACTGACTTAAAACGACTCTGAAAAAGAAGACTCTTTACGACCAGAATAAAATAATAAAGTTTGATTTTGTCAGTATTTAAAAGTCAGATCTTAGTCTGTGTCAAAAATAAATCTGTGAAAATTAAATTTGAAAATCCGTGTAATTAGTGACAAAAAAAGAGAGGTTGTTTTTATGATAGATTTAAAAATTAAAAAAGGAGATGTAGTATCTATAGTAGGGGCAGGGGGGAAGACCACCCTCCTAAATTATCTGTCCAATAAATACAGCCTGGACAACTCTGTGCTTATGACTACAACTACGAAAATATATTCTCCTAAAAATTATGATTATATTTACCATAGTATAAATTTTTTAGATACAGTATCTTTACCACTAAAAAATAATCTTTATATAGTAGCTCCTAAATATAAGGATAAACTATCTAGTCTGCCTATGGAAGATTTAGAGACTCTAGTAAAATATTTTGACTATACTTTCATAGAGGCAGATGGTTCCCGGATGAAACCCTTGAAGGGTTGGAAAGACAATGAACCTGTTATCTGTGCTGAGACCACTGTAACCATAGGTATAATAGATCTTACCCAGGTAGGCAGGCCGATAGATGAAGATCTTGTCTACGAAATAGAATTATTTTGCAAATTGGTGGGAAAAAAGGTCGGAGAGGCCCTCACCATAGATGACTATATTAAAATTATTCTAAAAAAAGATGGCATCTTTAAAAATTCAAAGGGCAGAAAGATTATATTTTTTAGCAAGGCAGATCTAATGAAAGATTTAAAAATTATAGATGAGATAGAGGTTAGATTGTATGATAAAAGATTTGATGGGGAAGTAGTAATGGGAGGGATTTTATGATTACAGCTATAGTTCTGGCCTCTGGATACAGTAAACGGATGGGAGAAAATAAACTCTTACTGTTAAAAGACTGTATTCCCTTGGTTGAACACCTTTTTTATCAATTGTCTCAGGTAAATTTTTACAAAATCATAGTAGTCACCCAGTATGAAGAAGTAGAAAAACTGGCTGAATCGTATGGTTATTTATCCATTATAAATGGTGCTCCTCAAAAAGGGATCAGTGAAAGTATAAAATTGGGAGTAAAGAACACAGATATAGGTTCTAATTTCATGTTTTTTACCGGTGACCAGCCTTTTCTCAGGGGAGAAGTTATAAAAAAAATAATGAATGTTTCTGAGGATGGATATATAACAGTTCCAAGACTCATGGGAAAGAGAAAGAGTCCTGTGGTATTTGGCAAAGTTTACAGGGAGGAACTCCTGAAACTAGATGGGGACACAGGTGGTAAAGAAGTAATAAATAAAAATTTGAACAGTGTAAAATATATTGATTTTTCTGGTGGGAACGATTTCTTAGATATAGATACAAGAGAAGAATATGAAAAAATAAGGTAGGAGTTTCCTGCCTTATTTTTTAGAATTGCTTTTATAATTATTTTATAATTGTAATTTATACAAATGTATGGTAAAACTTAAGTATACTATATCTAGTATAGAAAAAACATATAAACACAACAGGAGGGAATTTTTATGATAAAAATATACGGAAAAGAAAATTGCAGACAGTGTGAGGAACTAAAAACTAAGCTGATAAATAGTGGTGCAGAATTTGAATATATAGAAGACATTAAAGAATTGAGGATTGCAGCCAGCAAGGCTAAGATAATGTCAGCACCAATAATCGAATACAACAATAAATTCTTTACTATGGATAGCTTTTTGAAAGAGGTAAAATAATATGAATAGAATGGTCATCAATAGAGATGGGGTAAGGGAACCTATAGATATAGATAAGATCAGAGAAAAATTAGTAAAAGCCTGTGACGGTCTGGATATAAATATGGTGGAATTAGAAAGTCATGTAGACACTATTTACCAAGAGGATATTACAACTAAGAGGATCCAGGAATCTCTGATTAATCTAACTGTGTCTATGACAAACTTTGAATCCAGTCACTGGACCAATGTCGGCGGCAGATTATTAATGATGGAGATTGAAAGGGAAGTATATCATGGCAGAGGGTATGCGTATAATGATTTTTATAAGACCATAAGTGATCTTTGTAAAAATGGTCTATATGATAGCAGGTTATTGGATTATACAGAAAAAGAAATAATGGAACTGGGTAAATATATTGTTCCAGACAGAGACATGGATTATGATTATGCTGGAGCCAATATGTTTGTAAACAGGTACCTGCTGAAATACAGGGGGGAAGTCTGGGAGCTGCCTCAAGAGGTTTTTATGGCTATTTCTATGATGCTCTCTCTGAATGAAAAAGAAGACAGGGTAGAGAGGGTAAAAAAATTCTATGATGTACTCTCATTAAGAAAGATATCTTTGGCAACACCAATTTTAGCTAATCTAAGAGTTCCCAATGGAAATCTTGCTTCCTGTTTTATAAGTGCTGTAGATGATAATATTGAATCTATATTTTATAATGTAGACTCAATAGCAAAAATAAGTAAGAACGGTGGAGGAGTAGGAGTAAATCTTTCCAGAATCAGGGGGAAGGGATCTGAAGTTAATGGATATCTAAATGCCAGCGGGGGAGTGATCCCGTGGATAAAGATAATAAATGATACAGCAGTAGCAGTAAACCAGCAGGGCAGGAGAGCAGGGGCTGTAACAGTGGCACTGGATACCTGGCATATAGATATGGAACAATTTTTAGAACTCCAGAGTGAGAACGGAGATCAAAGAGGGAAATCCTATGATATATATCCCCAGGTAGTGGTATCAGACCTGTTTATGAAAAGGGTGGAAGAAAATCAAAATTGGACTCTGTTTGACCCCTATGAAGTAAGAAAAAAATATGATATAGAACTATGTGAACTATATGGAGATAAATTTGAAGACATATATGAGAACCTTGAAAAGGATGAAAGTCTTCAAATAATAAAAAAAATAAGTGCTCGTGAACTCCTAAAGGAGATTATGAAGACACAGATTGAAACAGGAATGCCGTATATCTTTTTTAAGGATACAGCAAACAGGCTGAATCATAACCCTCATAGGGGGATGATAGGTAACGGGAACCTTTGTATGGAAAGTTTTTCTAATTTTTCTCCTACGAAAAAATTTAATGAAGCGAGAGAAGGTAATATTGGAATATCTAAAAATACATTGGGAGAAGTTCACACCTGTAACCTGGTGTCTTTAAATCTGGCAGAGATAGAAGATGAAGAACTGGAGGAGATCAGTATCTTAGCTGTAAGGCTGCTAGATAATACAATCGACCTTACAAAGTCACCCCTCAAAGAATCTGACAGGCATAATGAGTTGTATAGAACTATCGGTGTAGGAGCCATGGGCCTGTCTGACTATTTGGCTTATAGATACCTTATGTACGAAGAGTCGGCAGAAGAGGTCGATAAATTATTTGAAAAGATTGCTCTTTACACCCTTAAAGGAAGTGCTCTTTTGGCCGAAGAAAGAGGACAGTATAGGATGTTCTCCGGGTCTAACTGGGATAAGGGAATCTTCTTTGGTCGAGAAAAACAACATTATATAGATAACTCGAAGATTGGTAGTGAGTGGACAAAAGTATTTGAATTGGTAGCAGCTAATGGGATCAGAAATGGTGAGCTTACAGCAGTAGCTCCTAATACGTCTACATCACTGCTAATGGGTGCGACAGCCTCTGTAAATCCGGTGTTTTCCAGGTTTTTTATTGAAAAAAATCAAAAAGGTGCAGTTCCACGTGTGGTAAAGCATCTAAATGATAGATCCTGGTTTTACAGTGAGGCCAAAAAAATAGATCCCAAGGAGTATGTCCGTGTAATGAGTAAGATCTCCAGGTGGATTACTCAAGGTGTATCTATGGAATTATTGTTTGACCTGAATAAAGATATAAAGGCTAAAGATATATACGATACTATAATGACTGCGTGGAAGACTCAGTGTAAGTCGATATACTATACTAGAACTATTCAGAAAAACAGTAATATAGTGAGGGAAAAAGAGGAGTGTGAAAGCTGTAGTGGATAGAAAAAAAATATTTAACCCCTGTGGTATAGACACCTTAGACCAGAGAAAAATAATAGGGGGAGAAACAACGAATATATTTAACCTGAATAATGTTAAATACCAATGGGCAAACAATCTATATAGAACTATGATGGGAAACTTTTGGATTCCTGAAAAAACAGATCTGACCCAGGATAAAAATGATTATGTCAGTTTAATAGATGAAGAAAAAGATGCATATGACGGGATATTGTCGTTTTTAGTATTCTTAGATAGTATTCAGACTAATAATATCCCGAATATTTCAAACTACATAACAGCTCCAGAGGTAAATTTGATCCTGGCTATCCAGACATATCAAGAAGCTATCCACTCCCAATCCTATCAATA
>DAOUPY010000276.1 GCA_030625925.1 Fusobacteriaceae bacterium
TAAACTAGAATTTGAAGGTGAAAAAGAGTACTTTGTAGACAATTACCCTCTTGAGATGGCAGAAGATAGAGAAGTTCTTAAGTATGGAGAGATAATAGTCGAAAGGAAAGGTAGTAGTATAAAAATAAATGATAAAGATTATATAGGTATTGATAATGGTGAAAAAATATTATGGATTTAATAGAGGTGATGTAGGATGTTTTCTCATCCAAATAAAAAATTAAAAGAACATTTAGAGAATGTAGAGATACTAGGAATGAATAGATATTATTCATCTAAAACTATATGGAGAGAAGATAAAGAGGTAGAGGAAACATTAAAATGGATCCTCAGGACTCATGATTATGGAAAAGCAACACCTTACTTCCAAGAATATATTGTGGATCTAGAAAATGAAAAATATAAGAAATCACCCTATAAATTACTAAAAGCACATGGAGAGTTTTCGGCTCTATGGGTCTATTATTTTGTAAGAAAAGTAGTGAAAAATGAAAAAATGGCTCTTATTGCTTATATGGTGGTGAAGAGACATCATGGATTCTTACAAAATTTTGAGAAGGGGAATTTTAGTATTTTAGATATCCTAGACAAAGAATTACTGCCTATATGGAATAATGAGTTTAATTATGAATATTTTGGGATAGCAGATGAAAAAAATGATTTTATTTTACTTCAAAAGGAACTAAAGGGACTAAAACTTACCCGAAAAATAAAGGAAATGAAAAAGAGCTTGAATGAAGATGATTTCTTGTTATGTAACTATTTATTTAGTCTATTAATATCTTCGGATAAGGGAGAAGCTATCTTTTATAGCAAGGGAGAAAATTTTTATAGATTAGAAGATATAAAAGAATCAAAAGTAAAGTTAGATAAAGGATTGGTAGATAAGTATAAAAAAATTAAATTTGGTGAAAACAGTGGTGGAATAGATGACATAAGAGAAAGAGCTTATAATGAGGTAGAGGAAAATATAATGAAGATAGATTTATCTGAAGACAGGATACTCTCTATAAACTTACCTACAGGAACGGGGAAAACTTTAGCTGTTTATAATGGAGCTCTAAAACTAAGAGAGAGATTAGGAAATAATAATAAGATAATATATAATCTTCCCTTTACCTCTATAATAGATCAAAATCACTCTATACTGGAAGAGGTACTAGGGGATGGAAATAGAGGGGCAGACATCTTAATAAAACATCACTATCTATCACCTAAAACCTATAATAATGAAGAATATGATATATCAAAATATTTGATAGAATCCTGGGAGAGTGAGATAGTAGTAACCACATTTGTACAATTATTAAATTCTATCTTTACCAATGTGAATAAACAACTAATTAAATTTAATACATTTAGTAATTCTATAATTATATTAGATGAAGTTCAATCTATTCCATACAAGTATTGGAAAGCGGTAAGATCTGTATTAAAGAATATGAGTGATAAACTAGAATGCTATATCATACTGGTTACGGCAACAATGCCATTATTATTTAATGAAAATGAAGTGGTAGAATTAGTACCGACTAAGAAAGATTATTTTAATAAATTAAATAGAATAAAGCTAGATGTTTCCTTGCTAAAGGACGATATAATAATGGATGAATTAAAAGAGATAAGTTATGAGGAAGTTAGAACTAATAAAGGAAAAGGATTTTTATTTGTTTTTAATACAATAAAATCTTCTTTAGCCTACTATGAAGGATTGAAAGAAGAGTTTCCAGAAAGGGAAATAATCTACCTATCATCAAATGTGACTCCAAAAGAAAGAATGGAAAGAATAAAACGAATCAAAGAAAAGAAAGATGTAATAGCAGTTTCTACGCAGATGGTAGAAGCAGGTGTAGATATAGACCTTGATATCGTTTATCGAGATTTTGGACCACTTGATTCTATAAATCAAATAGCAGGTAGATGTAATAGAAATGGTAGAGGAGAAGATTTAGGGATAGTAAGGATATTTTCATTAGTAAATGAAAATGGGAAAAGGTATTATTCTTATGTATATAAGGAAAATATACTGAGAGATAAAACTATGAAAGCACTTTCTGAATTTGATGAAATTATAGAGGAAAAAGATTTTTATAAACTATCAAACAGTTACTTTAAGCATATTAATAGTGCTAAAAGTGACGATAAATCCGATGAGATATTAGAAGCTATCAATGGGCTGATGTATGAGGAGATAGAATTAAAATTAATAGATATGAATTATCCTGTGGAAAATTTATTTATTCAATTAGATGATGAGTCAAAAAAAATGTGGAATGAGTATCAAGAGATCCTAAGAGTAGAGGATAGATATATAAGAGAAGAAAAATATAATAAAATTAAATCAAAACTCTATTCCTATGTAATTTCTGTGCCTAAGAAGTATTATGAAAGTGATGAAGAAAAAAGTTTACATTTAGTAGAAGAAAGTATGTTTCAAGAATATTATTCTAGGGAAACAGGATTCAAAAGAGAAGCAAAGCAAGAGGATTACTTTATTTAAAGGAGGCATTCTATGGCAATGGATCTATATATTAATTCTTATGGTACATATATTCATAAGGTAGGGGAGATGTTTGAGCTAGAGGTAGAGGGTAAAAAAACAAAGATATCTCCTAAAAAAGTGAGAAGTATTATCATATCTACACACGCTAGATTAACATCGGATATGATTCGTTTAGCAGTAGATAATAATATAGATGTTGTTATGTTAAATGATTATGGTGAGCCATATGGACGATTTTGGCATAGTAGATTTGGATCTATAGCAGCTATAAGAAGAAAACAAATAGAGATATTTGAAGGAGAAGAGTCAATAGATCTTATCAAGGAATGGATAGGAACTAAGATAGAAAATTCAATGGAACATTTAAAAGAACTAGAATATAAAAGACATAGTAAAGCGGAAAAAATAGAAATAGAAATAACAAAGATGCTAGAATTTTTAGAAAAGATCTATTTATTGGATGGCAATATAGAAAATTGGCGTGGGAAGATGAGAGCTTATGAAGGGAATTCAAGTAAGTGCTACTATAAAACTTTGTCATATTTGATTCCAGAACCTTATAAATTTCACGGAAGAAGTAGAAGACCTGCAAAAGATGAATTTAATTGTATGTTAAATTATGCCTTTGGGGTGCTTTATAGTAAGGTAGAAAAAGCCCTTGTTATAGCTGGATTAGATCCCTTTGTTGGAATACTTCATACAGATAATTATAATAAGAAATCTCTTGTATTTGATATTATTGAAAAATATAGATTCATAGCCAATAGAACAGTGTTTGCTTTATTTAGTATGAAAAAGGTAAATAAGTCACATTTTGATAAGATCTACGGGGGTTATTCTCTAAATAAAGAGGGAAAGATTTTATTACTTAAATCATTTTCTGAAAAGATGGATAAAAAGAAAAGATATCATGGAAGAAATCTTACTAATCTTCAAATTCTTCAACATGAAAGTCATAATTTAGCCAATTCAT
>DAOUPY010000522.1 GCA_030625925.1 Fusobacteriaceae bacterium
CCTCCCAATATTTCTTTTAACACACTAAACCCTTTTTTTCCAGTACAATGCCCTGTGTAGATATGAGGAATTCCCATTAAATTTTCCCCTATATTCACGACTCTTTCCTCAGGTTCAGCCAATTTTTTAGTTATATTATTCTGTAAGTGAAAACCTCCTACCAATCCCAATATTTTTTTATCAGGATATCTATCTTTGGCACTTTTTACCATATTTAATATTCCACCGTGGGAACATCCTGTAAATACTATTAATTCATCTTTTTTTTCCTCTATCACCATGATGAGCTCGTGGGAAAAATTATCTAAAATATAGGCCTCTCCACTTTTTTTATAGAGATGAGAATTTCCTTTGAGAGAATCTCCCTCATGATTGGTGTTTCTCATAAAATTTATATTTTTATCTAATTTAAACTCTTTCTCCACCAGAATAAACCGGTCTATATTTTCTTCTAAAAGTTTATTTTTTATTCCTATATATTTATAAAATCCCAGTCTCTTTGAATAAACTTCTCCCCTGGCTCCAACACTGACTATTATCTTAGCGGTTTTATTGATTTCTAAAAATTTGACCAGCCCTCCTGCATGGTCATAATGGGCATGGGACAATACCAAATAATCTACCCTGCTTATATCTACTCCTAAGATCTCAGCATTTCTACAAAACAAATCATCTTTTCCTGTATCGAACAGTATTTTTTTCTCTGCCGTCTCTATATGCAGACTCAATCCATGTTGTGACCCAAGCTCCCTATAGATCTCTTTCTGACTACTGCATATATTATTTTCAACTAATGTAGTTATCTTCATACTCTGCCTCCTTTTTTATATTATTTTAACAAGGAAATATTATTTTTTAAAGGTATAATATTAAAAGAATAGATCTCAAATAATAAAAAATCGAATTAAATTATATATATATTTGACTAGAGGTCGCAGGGAGGGGAGATGTTATGTCTGATAAAAGAATTATAAATCGCGACGAGTTACTCCATTTAATTAAGATTAACTCTAGAAAAAATGAAGGGGAAGAAGGAACCTTAGACTACGATATCTTTGTTGGGTTTGGTGATGGCAGCTATGAAGGCATTGAAGTTGATACCAGTTATCATATTTTAGTCAGAAACGAATTTTTATTTATTTCTCAAATAAAGGAGTTTTTAGAAATATGGGAAGGGGGTAATATTCAAAAGGAGGGAGAGTATGCTACTTGGTTTATCTCTGACTATTTCTCCGATGGAAATATCTATGAGTTAGAAGATATCGACAGGGTATTCCAAGAATATATTGTGGATGGGGATAAATTTATTGTGGTAGATAATCACCATGAACTCTTTAAAGCTATGGTTGAAAATCCAGGGAAAAGCCTTGTGGTGGAATGGAGTAGATAATTGTTTATTTAATTCTTGACAGGGTTTAAATTCCTGTGAGAAACTTTATTATCAACACTTTAAAACAAAATACAAAGGGGGAAGGCTAAATGTTTAATACGAATGAATATTTTGAAGGTAAGGTTAAATCTCTTAGTTTTAAAAATAATGAAGGACCTGCAACAATAGGAGTTATGGCTCCTGGCGAGTATAAGTTTGGAACATCT
>DAOUPY010000405.1 GCA_030625925.1 Fusobacteriaceae bacterium
CTAATTCCCTCTAAGATTCCTCCTACCACAGGATAGCTGCTCCCAAATTTAGTCCCAAATTTATCCACTTCGCAAGTTTCTCCATTTAAGTAATCGATACCTTCCTCTTCTAACCATTTAGATACTTCATCAAATGTTAAAACAGCATCTATTACTCCTGTATATTTTTTAGATAACGATTCATGTTTCTTAGCTATACACGGTCCCAAAAAAATTGTTTTTTCCTTTGGATTATCTTTTTTCAATAGATAACCATGAGAGATCATAGGAGATGTAAAAGGCATTAAATACGGTAATAACGATGGATAATATTTTTCTATCAGGAGGACTACCGATGGGCAGCAAGTTGTTATATAGATCCCTTGATTAGTCTCTGATATATAATTTTCTTACAATTTTGAAGTAATATCGGCTCCTACTGCCGTCTCTTCTATGAGATTAAACCCTAATTTTTTTAACCCCCATATAAAACTATTGGATTTTTCATAAAACCCTCTAAAAGATGGTGCTATGGAAATATTTACTTTCTCACCATTTTTTAGCATTCTTTTCACAAGTTCAAGATCCGAATGTATGTTCCTGGCATTTTGAGGACAGCTGGAGAAACAATGGCCGCAGACAATACACTGCTCTGAAACTATATGAGCTTGATCGTCCTCTATCTTTATGGCTTTTACTCTGCATGTTCTTACGCATTTATAACAATTATTACAATTTGCCTCTGAAAAATTCATGATTTTCATAATATTTTCTCCCTGATAATTTCTTTAAACTTTTCCTCAACATCTTCCTTGGAAAAGGAGTAAAGATATTCCTCTCCTTCTATAACGGCAGAAACTCCTTCGGTACAATTATTTAAACAAAAACAAGCTTTTAACTCTATATCTTCCCCTAAACCCTCATCCTCTATAATTTTGGTGATTATATTTATAACATCATAAGACCCCTTTATATGACAGGCACTTCCTACACAAACCTTTAAAATCATTTTATCCCCCCTAACGGCTCTTAACCATATTGAAAACATATTTTTTTCTTTTATATCACAAATCACACGTATCATTATTAATAATTTTTTAGTTATCTTTTAATAATAATATACCACATTAAAGCATTTTATTAAGGTACTTTTTTCACAAAATTTAATTGATAAATTTTATGGTAAATCATTTTATACCATAGGATATTTCCACAGCATTTAAGTCAGACATTTCAAGCCTTCTCATCTTAATCCCGACATTACTAAAGAGCACTTTGATTTCAGTTGTGTGCCAAAAAAACGATTGACATATTATGATAGATATGATATCATGGTCTAGTTACGCGTAGGTAGGGTTATCAGCAACCTGTGCCTGGCGATTAAATTTATGGAGGTGTTACAATGTACGCAATAATCAAAACCGGTGGAAAACAGTACAAAGTTGCAGAAGGTGAAATATTAAGAGTAGAGAAATTAAATGCTGAAGTTAACGAAACTGTTGAAATGACAGAAGTTTTATTAGTATCTAACGAGGGAGAAATGAAAGTAGGAACTCCTGTAGTAGAAGGTGCAAAAGTGTTAGTAGAAATATTATCACAAGGTAGAGCTAAAAAAGTTATTAACTTCAAATACAAACCTAAAAAGTCAACTCATAGAAGAAAAGGTCACAGACAATCATTCACTGAAATCAAAATCACTTCTATCAAAGGATAATGACAGAGATTACTCTCATTAGACAGGATGAAGAAATTGTAGAATTTTATGGATGGAATCATGCCGAGTATGGCGAACATGGTAGCGATATCTTGTGTGCCGCAATCAGTATGATTTTACAACAAGGAGCAGCTGGTATTCTAGAATATCTAAATATCCCTGCTACTTATTCAACTAATAATGAAACAGGGTTTTTAAGATTAGATCTTAAAACTCCAGATGAAGAAAAGTTGGAAAACTTGGATATGACTATTCATAGTTATAATCAAGTTGTTTTAAAAAACAAAAGGGAAATTAATGCAATATTAGGAAGTATGGTAGTAATGCTGGACCAACTAAAGGAGCAATATCCCAAATATATGAAGATTTTCGAAGAGGAGGCTAATTAATGTTTAGAATTGAATTACAACTATTTGCTAAGAAAAAAGGACAAGGTTCTGTAAAGAACGGAAGAGACTCTAATCCTAATTACTTAGGTGTTAAAAAATATGATGGTGAGAAAGTAGTAGCTGGAAACATCGTTGTTAGACAAAGAGGGAACAAATTCCATGCTGGAACTGACATGGGGCAAGGTAAAGATCATACTTTATTTGCTTTAGTTGATGGATATGTTAAATTTGAAAGATTAGGTAAAACTAGGAAAAAAGTTTCTATCTACTCTGAAAGAAAAAGTTTAGTATAAGCTTTTCAAATAAATCCCAGCATTTTGCTGGGATTTATTTATTATATGGCATTTAACTCTTCCCTTTTTAGCGGTTACTCTTTAAAAAAGAGCAAC
>DAOUPY010000348.1 GCA_030625925.1 Fusobacteriaceae bacterium
TGATGCCATGAGTTTAAAATTATTTTTAGAAAATGGATTTGATTTGAATTATATAGGGGAAGATGGAGAAACTCTCTTAATGAAGATAGTTAAAAACAACAGTCTTAAAAGTTTGAGGGTAATGATATCCTACGGAGTAGATCTAGAAGCAGAAACACCTCCTAAAAAAAGAAAAAACTATAAAGGTAGATAAGATAGAAATACCATATTCAATGGTAGAACAGAGTATAGGCTTGGATGATGCCATGAGTTTAAAATTATTTTTAGAAAATGGATTTGATTTGAATTATATAGGGGAAGATGGAGAAACTCTCCTAATGAAGATAGTTAAAAACAACAGTCTTAAAAGTTTGAGGGTGATGATATCCTACGGAGTAGATCTAGAAGCAGAAACACCTCCTAAAAAAAGAAAAAATACGACATCCTATGAACCTACTAAAAGAGCTATAGATTTTGTAAAGACTAAAAAGGCTTTGGATATCTTGGTAGAAGCAGGAGCAGATATAAATTATATAAATAATCTGAAAGTACCTTTAATTATAAATTTTATTAAAAGAAAACCTAGTAGTTATGTTGAAAAATTGATTCTAGAAGGAGCTGATCTAGATCTGGCAGATAAAAATCAGTGGACTCCTCTAATGTGGGCAGTTTCGAAAAGAAATAAAGAAATAGTAAGGCTGCTCATAGCAAATGGGGTTGATCTTAACATAACAGATGACAGGAGGAATTCTGCTATATATTATGCGTATGATGAGGACATTATCAGGATGTTTTTAACGAAAGACCTCAATCTATACTATAAAAATAAAGATGGAGAAAATGTATTGGGAGAGGTATACCTTAGAAGCGTATCCAATTCATATTATGATGCGGTGGAAGATATAATAAAAATTGGTGGGAATAAAAATTATTCATCTTATGGTGATACGCCTATGGAAATAGCCCGTGAAAATAAAGATGAAAAGATGGTAGAATTATTGTTGAAAATGGGAGTAGAGTAACTCCTTCCTTGTTGTCGTTTTCTCTAGTATTAGAGAAAACTATTGCTAGATATTTTAGCTTTGGTTTCTCTTTGAGGAGTCAATATTTATAAATTAAGTTTTGATTATACTTAATTTTAATAATCGTTGAAAGTATCATGAAAAGGAAAAGTTGATTAGAAATGAGGAGAAAAATATGAAATATACAAAAAAAATTAAGGTAGGAGATATTTATATAGGCGGAAGTGAAGATGTGATTATTCAGTCTATGACAAATACAAATACAGCAGATGTAGAAAAAACAGTAGCTCAAATAAAGGAATTAGAGAGTCTGGGGTGTCAACTGGTGAGGGTAGCTGTGAATAATAGAGCCGCCGCAGAAGCGATAAAGGAGATAAAAAAACAAATCAATATTCCCTTGGTGGCGGATATTCATTTTGACTATAAATTAGCGTTATTAGCCATAGAAAATGGGATAGATAAACTTCGAATAAACCCAGGAAATATAGGATCTGACGAGAGGGTAAAAGAGGTAGTAGACAAAGCTAAAGAGTATAATATCCCCATCAGGATAGGGGTGAATGGCGGATCTCTAGAAAAAAATATCTTTGAAAAATATGGAAAAGTAACTCCAGAGGCCTTGGTTGAGAGTGGTATGTACCATATAAATCTATTGGAAAAATACGGATTTGAAAATATAATAATATCTCTAAAAGCAAGCAATGTAAAGATAATGAGGAAAGCCTATCAAATAATAGCAGAGAAGATAAATTATCCATTACATCTGGGAGTGACTGAGGCAGGAACTTATTTTCAGGGAAGTATAAAATCAGCCATAGGGATAGGAAGTCTCCTAATAGATGGAATAGGCGATACCATCCGGGTATCCTTGACAGAAGATCCCACAGAAGAGATCGGGGTAGCTAAAGAGATATTGAAAGTATTGGGGATAGGAGAGGCAGGAACAGAGATTATTTCTTGCCCGACCTGTGGGAGAACAGAGATTGACCTGATAGGATTGACTAAAAAAGTAGAGAAAAAGTTTTCTGACTATGGAAAACAGATCAAGATAGCTGTTATGGGATGTGTGGTTAACGGTCCTGGAGAAGCTCGTGAAGCCGACTATGGTGTAGCTGGAGGAAATGGTGTAGGAGTACTGTTTAAAAAGGGAAAAGTAATAAAAACGGTTAAAGAGGAAGAAATTTTAGAAGAACTGCAAAAGTTAATAGAGGAAGATGTGGAAAACTAAAATAAACTATAAAAAACTTAGCAATCAATGAACGCTAAACTGATAAAAAACTAAAAATATTTAGTCACAGATTACACAAATTTACGCAGATTAAAATCAAGAGAATAGAAAAAGAAATAGAACGCGGATGCTGTGCATACACGGATCATAATCTATGAAAAATCAGGATTTTATATTTTTGTTTTGAATTTAATAAAAAAGTTAAGAGATAGGTTACAAAGTAACCTATCTCTTATAAACAAAAAAAATTGGTGTCCCAGCGGGAAACCGTAAAGGGAAAGGTAAAAGTTTCTAAGGGTATCACCCTTAACTGAGATCATTTCTTGCCTTGATGCAAGAAAAAGATCCAAAGAAAATCAAGAAGGTTTATAATTGTCTTAGTGGAGTAAGTCACAATCGTCATTGTAGGAACATTCCTGCTGTAGCTAAACGACTATAAACTTCGTTTGAAACTAAGAAAGAAGAATTATCTGTGTGAATCCTAGGGTTTTCAGTGTATCTCGAAGAAATCCACGTTCTATGGATTAAAGGTTTTGAATTTAATAATCAGAGAAATCTGCGACAGAGAGAATAGAACGATATTAGAAAAATAGTATAAAAATACAGGGAGTAGATAAAATCTATTTCCTGTACTTTTTTTTGGTATTT
>DAOUPY010000027.1 GCA_030625925.1 Fusobacteriaceae bacterium
GAAGTTTATGAAGTTTCAGATATGATTGTAGGTGTAAAAGAACCTCAACCTAGAGAACTAGCTCTCATTAAACCTGGACAAATTCATTATAGATATCTTCATTTAGCACCTGATTACGATCAAACAGTAGGACTAATGAAAGCAGGAGCTACCGGGATCGCATTTGAAACTGTAGAGATGACAAACAGAAGTTTACCATTATTAGCACCAATGTCTGAAGTTGCTGGAAGAGAATCAGTTATCTTTGGAGCCAATATCTTAGCAAAACATATGGGTGGAAAAGGGATCTTATTAGGAGGAGTTACTGGAACTGCAAGAGCTAAAGTTGTGGTTGTAGGAGCAGGTATCGCTGGACAAGCTGCACTTAAGATGGCAGTAGGATTAGAAGCTGACGTTACTATATTAGATGTAGACATCGCTAAATTAAAGTATCTTGATGATATCTATGGAAATAAGATCAAAACTTTATACTCAAATGCAGGAAATTTAGCAGCGACTATTAAAACTGCTGACTTAGTAATATCTACTGTCTTAATTCCAGGAGCAAAGTGTCCACATTTAATCACTATGGATATGATACATTCAATGGAAGCAGGATCGGTAATTGTAGACATTTCAATCGACCAAGGTGGATCAACTCCTATATCTAGACCTACATATCATGAGGATCCTACGTTCTTAACTGATAATGGTGTTGTAATGTACTGTTGTGCAAATATGCCTGGAGCTATGCCTAGGACATCTTCATACGCTCTTGCAAATGTTACACTTAAGTATGGATTAGCAATAGCTGACTTAGGGGTAGAAGGAGCTATCAACAAATTCCCAGAATTAAGACCAGGAATCAACGTTTATGAAGGTAAATTAGTTTATAAGCATGTTTCAACTGCTTTCCCAGAATTAAAGTTTGATGAATTAGATACAGTAATGTATGCTGCAAAATAAATTAAAAAAATAATATTTTAAAAGCTCAAGGTTTTCCTTGAGCTTTTATTTATTTAAGTGAATATAGGCATTCTTTTCATCTCTTTTATTATCTTGATGACATAATAAAGAGTAAATAATCCAGCCAATAAATCTGCCACAGCATTAGTTGCGATTATACCATTCAGTCCAAATTTATAACCTAGAATATAGATTAGTGGGATAAAGAAAAATCCGTTTCTGCAACTGGCTAATATAAAACTTTCCCTGCCTCTTCCTAAAGATTGGTAGAGGGTCGTTACAATGGTGGTTATTCCAAATGTAAAAAAGAAAACATTTAGAGAATAGAGGTTTAGCTGCCCTAATTTAATCACTTCAGGATCAGAGGAAAATATTTTTATTATATCTTTTGAAAATACCATATATATAATATTTAAAGCTATACTATATATAGTGACACATATGAGAGATACTTTGAAGGCTTCTATTATACGGGGATAATTTCTTTGACCATAACTATAAGCTGCCAAAGGCTGGAACCCTTGAGCAAATCCAAAGAGTGTAAACATAACAATAGAAACAACACGCATAGCAATTCCTCCAGCAGCAATGGCTGTATCTCCATAAAGTTCCAGTGCATTGTTATACACTGCCATGGATACACTGACTAAAACCTGCCTGGAAAATGATGGTAATCCCACGATTAAAACACTATAAAAGATAGAAATTTTAAATGAAAATTTCTTAAAAGACAACTTTAAAAGACTGGAGTCGGAAAAAAAATATTTAAATAAAAATAACGTTGAAATAAATTGTGCAATAACTGTAGCAATGGCAGCCCCTTTTATTCCAAGATCTAAAGTAAAGATAAAGATCGGATCTAAGGCAATATTTAAAACTGCTCCCAGTCCTATGGCATACATACTATATTTACTGTTTCCCTCTGCTCTGATAGTATTGTTTAAAATCATATTGATAATAGTGAAAAAAGTACCTAAAATAATAATTAATGTATATGTCTTTGCGTAGGGGAGTATTGTAGGGGTCGCTCCCAAACATTTTAAGATCCATTCCAAATATACCACTCCAAAAATAGTCGCGACTATGGAAAGAACGATTCCCAAGGCTATGGATATATTAAATGTGATGTCTGCACTTTTTTTATCTTGAGCTCCCAGAAATCTAGAGATCATACTCCCGCCGCCAACACCGATCATCTGACCTAGGGCTGCTATAAGCATAAATAAAGGGTAGGAAATAGCAATAGCTCCTATTGCACGGGTGTCATTTAGCATTCCAACAAAGAGTGTATCCACAACATTATATATGGCCGATATTAAAATTCCAACTATGGCAGGCAGAGATAATTTAAATAATGCTTTCGGTATTTTTTCTTTTTTAAGTATCCACTCTTTATTCATAATATTATTCTCCTTAAAATTTTAATTTATATAAAAATAACACTGAAACTTTCATAAACATCATCCTTTTATAGATGAATTGACTATGGAATTTCAGGCGCTATGAAAGTATATAGAGGAACGCCATAAAAAACTGTAGAATATTCTACAGTTTTTTATAATTGTGGGGTATACTGTAAATAAGGGAGGTGAACCATGGAAGAAATAATTGAAATAATAGAAAATACTCCTTTGAGAGATTTTATTCCTAAAAAATATTTAAATAGATTAAAAATATTAAATCTATCATCTGGAGAATATTTTCATTACTCGGAAAAAGAATTAAATGCTATTTTTTTTCTTATTGGGGGAACCATCCAAATAAAACAAACTACACAGGATGGAGTTGATCTAAACTATAGTTTATTGCATGGCTTTAATGTGATTGGAGAAAAAAAAATACTCTTAGGAGAGGTAGGAGAGGTAGATTTTTGTACCATTAGAGATGAAACGAAAATTATAGAAATCCCATTGGATATTGGGATTGAACTACTTAAAGATGATAAATTTAAAATATTTTTATTGAAACTTCACTGTGAAAAACTGCATAAATTTGTATGGGATATTTCTATACTGCACTTTAAGGGCGTGGAAAAGTTTTTGGCACACAATATATTAACCTATTCCACAGAAGATAAATTCAGGTTTAAGAATATGTCCTTTCTCAGTGAAATACTCAGTATAGACAGGAAAAGTTTATACAATTCTATAAAAAAATTAGAGGGAAAAAAATTAATACTGAGAGAAAATAAAACAATTAAAATTTTAGACAGGAAAAAATTAGAAGAATATACTAAACTTTAAAAAATATGTTGGAGGAAAAAATGAAGCGGGAAAAGAGAAAAATAATAATAGATTGTGATCCGGGAATAGATGATAGTTTAGCGATATTACTGGCTATAAATTCTGAAGAAGTAGATCTGATAGGAATAACTGTGGTCGGCGGGAATGTAGATGCTATGAAGTGTGCAATCAATGCTATCAAAGTATTAGAAGTAGGAGGAAGACTAGATATCCCGGTATATTTAGGTGAATCTAAGCCTTTAGTCAGAGAATTAGAAACAGCAGAAGAAACCCATGGAGAAGGGGGGTTAGGAAAGGTAGTGGTTCAAAAAAATGACAATCATAAATTAATAAAAAAAGGGGCAGTAGATTTTTTATTAGCTAACTCTAATGACTGCCATCTTATCACCATTGGGCCTATGATAAATCTTGCTCGCGCAGTGCAAAAGGATAAAGAAAGTTTCAATAAGTTTTTATCTATAACTTCCATGGGAGGAACATATAAAAGTCATGGAAATTGTTCTCAGGTGGCTGAATTTAATTACTGGGTGGATCCTCATGCAGTGCAGGTAGTCTATGATAATTATGATAAACCCATTACCATGGTTGGCCTGGATGTCACAAGAAAATGCGTGCTGACACCAAATTATCGTCAGCTCCTAAAATCTATGAATACTCCTGTCTCCAATTTTATCTATGATATCACAGAATTTTATGTGGATTTTCACTGGGAACAGGAAAGAACTTTGGGATGTGTGATAAATGACCCACTGGCTGTGGCATACTTTATAGATAATACCTTAGCAGATGGGTTCTACAGTCATTTAGAAATGGTAGTGGAGGGGAATGCCGTAGGGCAGTCTATGATAGATGTACAAGGATTTTATAAGAGGAAAGACAATGTCTTTGTTCTTACAGAGGTCGACAATATAAGGTTTATGAGTATGTTTTTCAAAAGGTTGTTTAAAGGCCATGAAAAAGATATAGATCTGGTGATAAAATAAAAAATATAGAACACACAAAGGGTCAATAAAAAAAGGCTATAAAAAGGAAAAGGCAGCAGTTTTAGTATATTTATTACAAGGGGTGATGTAATATGCCAGAGCAAACATTTTTAATGATTAAACCAGATGGCGTTAAAAGAAGGTTAGTAGGAGATATACTGATTAAACTAGAAAAGAAGGGATTGAAGTTAGCGGCTATGAAGATGCTGCAAATAACAAAGGAATTAGCAGAAATCCATTATCAGGAACATAGAGAAAAAGAATTCTATGAGGAGTTAATCAAATTTATTACTTCTGGACCTGTTGTAGCTATTGTTTTAGAAGGAAAAGGGATTGTGGAACTTATTCGTAACTTTGCAGGAAAAACTAATCCAAAGGAGGCTGAGTGTGGTACAATAAGAGGGGATTATGCTGTTGACATAACTCAAAATGTAGTACATACTTCTGATTCTATAGCAAATGCTAAAAGGGAGATAAATAATTTTTTTGAAAAGGCAGAGATTATAAGAAAATAGGGACTAAAAAATATTTTTAGTCTTCTAAAATTTGAGATAAATATATATTTATGATAGAATTATTTAAAATAAATAGGGGTGATTTATTATGAAACAAGTGCGAGATGTAATGAATACAGATTTAATAACAATAGAGACTAGTTTGACCTTTGATAATATCTTAAAGATAATGACTGAAAAAGGTGTTGGAAAACTTCCTGTAATCGACAATGGACAACTAGTAGGAGTAGTTACAAGGGATGATATTTTGGTTAGAAAAGAAACTGCCCCGCTTCCTCCAGTAATTGCATTTTGGGATCTACTTATAACACTTCCAGAAAATAAAGAATTTAAGAAAAAATTAAAAAAATTATCAGGATATAATGCAAACGACATCATGTCTACAGACTATTTAATTGTAAAAAAATCTGATGATTTAGCAACTGTGATCACTCAAATAGTAGAACAAAAATATAATTATGCCCTTGTAGTGGAAGAAGATTCTGTAGAGGGTATTATAACGAAAACAGATTTAATTAATAAATGTTTTAATTAAAAAAAAAGGATGGTGTAAAAAAAACGTTGGAAATTTATAGTCAACTTATTTTATTAATGGTATTAATTATTTTATCGGGGTTATTTTCAGCTTCTGAAACAGCTCTTACTGCATTTAAAAGTACAGATCTGGAAGCAACTGAAAAGAGTAATCCTAGAACAGCAAAATTGCTAAAAAAATGGTTAACTAAACCTAATGAAATCTTAACGGCAATACTTTTAGGAAACAATATTGTAAATATCTTAGCTTCATCTATTGCGACTGTCGTGACCTTGCAAATAATGGGAGCGAAATCTGGGAATGCAGTAGCTGTAGCTACTGTAACCATGACAGTTATAGTTTTGATATTCGGGGAAATAACCCCTAAAATAGTTGCCAAAACCTACTCGAAAAAGATATCAGGAATCGTTATAGGACCAATATATATCCTGAGTATAGTCACACTACCAATCATAAAATTATTGATGTTTATCACTAAGATCATCAGCAGGATGATGGGAGTAGATATCCAGCATGAAAACCTTATGATAACCGAAGAGGAGATTAAATCCTATATTAATGTAGGTGAAGCTGAGGGAGTAATCGAAGAGGAAGAGAGAGAAATGATCCACTCTATAATAGAGTTTGGTGATACAACTGCAAAGGAGGTAATGACTCCTAGAACTTCTATTTTTATGTTAGATGCGGAATCTACAATAGATGAGGTTTGGGATGAAATTATAGACAGCGGTTACTCTAGAATACCTGTATATGGAGAAGACTTGGATGAAATTTTAGGAATTCTATATGCTAAAGACCTTATGATATTAGCTAAAAAAGGAACTACAGATATCCCTATAAAAAACATATTGAGGGAAGCATATTTTGTTCCAGATACAAAGTCTATAGTAGAGATCTTAGATGAATTTAGAAGTAAACAAGTTCATATGGCCATTGTCTTAGATGAATATGGAGGGACAGTAGGATTAGCTACTATTGAAGATCTCATTGAGGAGATTATCGGTGAAATAAAAGATGAGTATGATCTTCACGAAGAGGACGAAATTGAAAAAATTGATGAATCAAAATATATAGTTGATGCACGGATAAATATTGAAGATTTAAATAAAGAGTTGGAGTTAAATATTCCTGAGTCAGAAGATTATGAAAGTCTAGGGGGATATGTATTGGATATCCTAGGCCGGGTAGCAGAGGTTGAAGATGTAGTTCAGTCAGAAGGCCTTAAAATGAAAGTTTTAGAAGTCGATAAAATGAGAGTAGTCAAAATTTTAATAGAGATAAGTGAGGAAGAAAAATGAAAAGAATAAAGAGTCTGTTTGTAACAGGATTAATCAATGTTTTGCCGGTTTTATTAACAATCAATATAATGTCATGGATATTTAAATTTTTAAATAATTATTTAAGTCAGAATATTTTTGTGAAAGAGATGACCTCATATCTATTAAAATATGAGTTTTATTCTAAATTAACAACACAGGTACTGGTTTATTTGATAGCTGTACTAATAATTATATTGACTATCATCATTGCTGGTCTTGCTATGAGAAATGTAATAGGAAAAAAAATAGCTAAAAAAATAGATCAATTGTTTTCCAATCTCCCTTTGGTAAAACCCATATATACCACGATTTTGCAGATTAGACATCTTATGTTTACATCAAACACAAAAGCTTATCAAAAAGTGGTCATGATAGAATATCCTCGAAGGGGGATCTACAGTCTGGGATTTTTGACCAATAGGAAAAATGAACTTTTTGAAGAAATTTTAGGAGGGAAAAAATTACTTAATATATTTATACCTACTTCTCCTAATCCGACTTCTGGAATGTTTATAATGGTAGAGGCAGATGATGTTAGGGAATTAGATATCAAAATTGAAGACGCTGTTAAATTAATAATTTCTGGTGGAGCAATAGTTCCAAAGGTCAATAAAAATTAGAAAATTAGGAGTATTATATGAAAAAAATATTATTAATTGCAGGTTTACTTCTGCTTATAGGCTGCACCTCAGCAGATCAAAAGAAAAAGAAGGAGCACTATCTAATAAAAGGGATGAATTATAGTAAAAGTGGTGATTATACCAAAGCCATAGATGAATATAAAGATTTTTATGAAGTAGACAAAAAAGATCCTGTTCTTCTCAGGGAGATGGGATTAGCCTATGCTCAATTAGGTGATTATGAAGCTGCTGAAAAATATTACCTGGAAGCTATAAACTTAGATCCAAAGGATCAGATAACGCTATCTAATATGGCTATTTTGTCCTATAAGATGGGGAAATTAGAGACAAGCCAATACTATTTATCACAAATTTCATCTGACAGCATAGACTCTAAAATATACCTGTTAAAGGGATATATTGCCTATGATGAAAAAAAAAATGAAGATGCTTACCTTAACTTTAGTAAAGTTTTAAACTTAATAGAGATAAAGGACTATACCTTTGTAGAAAAATATGTAGAAATTTTACAGAAAACAAATAGAACAAATGAGATCTATCCATTTATCTATCAAGTATATGAAGTTAAAAAACACAATCCAGATGCAGTCATTAGATATTCTAGATTTTTAATCGATGTTTTTAATGATTATGATGGGGCTTTTAAGGCTTTAAAAACATATATTGCAAGGGAAAAAAATAACCGTGTAATATTAGAAATAGCTAAACGAAGTTTTGAAGTAGGTAAAATAAATGATACTGAATTGTATCTGAAATTATTAACAGATGCCTATAAATATGATTTGGATGTTTTAAATTTGAAAAAAGAGATAGCTATACACAATAATAAGCCTAAAGATGTTGAAAAATATCAAAAAATACTTGAAAAGGTGAGTGATTTAAACAATGAAGAGAATCAGAATTAGAGTTTGTGGAATTTTAGAAAAAGATGATGAATTACTCTTAGTTAAACATATAAAAAATAAAGATGAATATTACCTTCTGCCTGGTGGTGGAGTAGACCACGGTGAAGATTTTAAGACTGCTCTTAAAAGGGAGTTTATGGAAGAGTGTAACCTTGATGTCAAAGTAGAAGATATGATCTTTATATCTGAAGGAATAGCACCTAACGGCGGTCGTCACATTGTAAATATCTATTTTAAAGTTTCATATCGAAGTGGAGATCTACAGGTTGGATTAGATGGCAGTAACTTAATAGGTGTGGAATATATTAAAAAAGCAGACGTAGATAATATTATACTATATCCAAATACAAAAAAAGAGTTAAAGGAATATTTTGAGGATGAAAACAGCGGTATAAAGTATCTAGGGAATAGATGGGAATAGATTATTTAGGGATGATTTATGAATTATCTGAACAAAATTAAAAATAATAAATATAAAAATGTAGAGTAAAGCCTTGTGCCTGCTCGAGATAATAGGGGAGAAATAAAAATGAATTTAAAAGATTATATAGCACTTGTAGAAGATTATCCAAAAAAAGGAATAAAATTTAGAGATATAACGCCTTTACTAGCAAGTGGAGAAGCTTTTAAAAAAGCAACTGACGGGATAGTGGAATATGCTAAAGAAAAACAGATCGATCTAGTGGTAGGGCCTGAAGCTAGAGGATTTATCTTTGGATGTCCAGTATCTTATGCTTTAGAAGTAGGGTTTGCACCGGTAAGAAAACCTGGGAAACTTCCTAGAGCAACTGTGGAATATGAATATAATTTAGAATATGGAACTAATACATTATGCATGCATAGTGATTCTATAAAACCTGGTCAAAGAGTTCTTATAGTTGATGATCTATTGGCTACTGGGGGAACAGTGGAAGCCACTGTAAAGATAATAGAAGATTTAGGTGGGATTGTTGCTGGAATGGCATTTCTTATCGAATTAGAGGATCTAAATGGCAGAAAAAATTTAGCTGGTTATGATATTATGACTTTAATGAAATACTAAAGTACTAATAAGAAAGCGACACTTGGTGTCGCTTTCTTATTAGTACTTAAATTAAGTATATGTATTTAAAAAATTTTTAAGGAAGGAATTTTATGGAATATAAATCAAGTATCGCTGAAGAACTTAAAAAAAATAACTTAAAGATAGATGAAGAAATGATCTTTTCTGCCTATGAATTTGCAAGGGAATCCCATGTGGGACAGTACCGGAAATCAGGAGAGGAGTATATTGTTCATCCTGTTGAAGTCTCTAAAATCCTTATTGATATGAAGATGGATACAGAAACCATTACTGCTGGATTTCTACATGATATTGTAGAAGATACCATGACTACTATACAAGATATTCAATATAATTTTGGTCCTGAAGTAGCCAGACTGGTAGACGGGGTAACTAAACTTACAAATCTGCCTGTAGGCAGTAATAAACAGCCTGAAAACATCAGGAAAATGATCGTAGCTATGGCTAGTGATGTAAGAGTTGTTATAATTAAATTAGCTGATAGACTGCATAATATGCGTACGTTGAAATTCATGCCTGCACATAAACAGGAGAGAATTGCGAGGGAAACACTGGATATCTTTGCACCTTTGGCTCATAGAATCGGAATGGCAAAGATAAAGTGGGAGTTAGAAGATTTGTGCCTGTATTATCTAGAACCTGAGATCTATAGAAAATTGGTCAAAATGGTCAACAATAAAAGGGTTGAAAGGGAAGAATATACCAGTGCTATCATAAGGAACATGAAAAAAATAATCCATGAAACCAATATAGATGGAATAGTTTCCGGACGTGTTAAACATTTTTATAGTATTTATAAAAAAATGTATGAAAAAGGGAAGAGTTTTGATGAACTTTACGACCTGACAGCTGTCAGGGTGTTGGTAGACACAGAAGGAGAGTGTTACAATATCTTAGGAATGCTTCATAGTCACTGGAAGCCTGTTCCAGGAAGGTTTAAAGACTATATAGCGGTGCCTAAATCCAATG
>DAOUPY010000158.1 GCA_030625925.1 Fusobacteriaceae bacterium
AAACTTAACACATTTCAATTTTTTTACACTCATTTATAATAATATAATTTTTTAATCAATAAAAAAATGAAGGGCAAATAAGCCCTTCATTTTCATTTTATCTATATTTCTTTATCTACTTCTTTACATAATAATTATAAAGAGTTCTTACGATTTGTCCAGTCCCGCCATGGGTATAATAACCATATGGTGTATCTGCACATGAAGTTCCTGCAATATCAAGATGCATCCAAGGAGTCTCTCCTACAAATTCTTCTATAAACATTCCTGCTGTAATACTTCCAGCAAATCTCCCGCCTGTATTTTTAAGGTCTGCTATCTTAGATTTATAAAGTTCTTTATATTCAGGGAAGTTAGGTAATCTCCATACTCTCTCTCCTGCTATCTCAGATGCTTCCTCTAACTTTTTATACATCTCATCATTGTTTGCTAAAACACCTGTTGTAGACATTCCTAGAGCTACTAATACAGCTCCTGTAAGTGTAGCTACATCTATTACTTCCTTTACATTTTCATGATTGATGATATAGTGCACTGCATCGATAAGAGTTAATCTTCCTTCTGCATCTGTATTATCAACTTCTATAGTTTTTCCACCCATAGATCCAATAATATCTCCCGGTCTATAAGCATTTCCGCCAATTGAATTTTCACACGCAGCTACCACAGTTACTATGTTTTTCTTTACTTTCATCCTGGAAAGAGCACACATAGCTCCTATTACAGTGGCAGCTCCACCCATATCTGTTTTCATATTAGCCATTCCTGTACTAGGCTTTAATGACAGGCCACCTGTGTCATATGTCAATCCTTTTCCTACTAATCCATGAATTTCTGTAGGATTAGAAGGATCTCCCAGATGTCTCATAACGATAAACTTAGGTCTTTTTTCAGCAGCTCTGGCTACCGATAAAAATGCTTCCATCTTTAATTCTGTTATCTTTTCTTCGTCAAATATTTCTACTTCAAATTCATATTTTTTCCCTAATACTTTAACCTCATGAGCTAAACTCTCAGGAAAAATAACATTTGCAGGTTCATTTACCAGGTCTCTCGTTAACATTACAGATTCCGCTAGTACAGTCCCCTCACAGATAGCATCTGTCTCTTCTTCTACAAAGATATCAAAATTACATTCTTTTTTATCCTTTTTATCTGTTTTATACTTATCAAACTCATATTTAGCATAGTGTACAGCTTCTACTACCTGGGTAACTTCTACACCATGAGTCCCTATTAAGATCTCACCATCTAGACCTTTAAGTTCTTTATAGAAAGCTTCTATTATATCATAAGTCTTTAATTTTTCTCTTTTTCCAAGACCAATATAAGTTATGTTAACTAATTTCCCTTTATGCATCAATTCACAGCTAATAGATGTTCTCTTCTTACCTGTAAATTCTTTCTTCTCTATCAATCTTTCTAAAACGATCTTTTCTTCGTCGGTTAATCCATCATAGATTTTTACTTCCCCTTCAAATTTTGGCATTACATATGCATCATAGATCTTGTTAAAATCCTTTACTAAGTTAATATTCATAATCCCCTCCAGTTTTAATTTATCTATCCTTAGTATAGTATATCTAAACTATATAATCAAGTAAAATTGTAATGATTATAAAAAAATATTATTTTATTAATTTAGACTGTTTAAGGTAATAAAAAAACAGACAGAGTGCTCACAATAAGGAACCATAAGTTAGAAAAAAGCTCCAGTATTTAAACTAGAGCTTCTACCTAATTATTATTAATTTTTTCCTCTATAGCTTTTATTACAAGCGAATTAAGTAATAATGAACTTTCCAATGAAAATTTTAAACCTTCTAAACTTGATTCCATCTCTTTTAAGATCTTAGGAATATGTTCGGTCACATGTGATCCGTTAGACAGGAAATAAGGAATTACTGTAATTTCTCTAAATCCCTCTTCATACATAGACTTTATAACCTCTTCCAACTTTGGAGGAGCCAGGGTTAAATTTGCCCCTCTGATATCTCTTCCAGTATTTTCTTTTAAAGTTTTTATCAACTTTTCAAATTTTTCATTTACTTCTAAGACTTTACTTCCATGTCCTACTACCAAAATTCCTCTCATACCAAGTCACCTACTTTATTCCAGGATATTTCATACCAGACCAATATACATTGTTTTTCATAACAGAATATTCAGGCAGATCCACACCTTTTAGAGCATATTTTTTAAACTCCATAAATCCTGTTCTGTCTACTATATACCCTATATGCTCTTTTGGCAACCTTCTATCGATATATCTATCTACATAATCATAGGTATTTTTGATTATCTTTATGATACTAGCTTCATCAGCCCAGATAATCCAATCTTCAGCCAAACGAGGATTTCTTTTTCCTGTTCTTCCCATAATAGCCAATCTGTAGTATTTTTTAGGATCTCTAGTCCAAGCAGATGTCGGACAGTTTAAAACACACTCTCCACATCCTATACACCTGTCATGATCTCTCTGAGGTTTATAATTAACAGTTGTTAAGGCTCCTGTAGACAATCCTTTACATTTTTTTACACACCTGCCGCAAGATACACATTTTGCAGGATCTAATTTTGGAAGTGTCATCCCAATTATCCCAAAATCATGCATCCTTACTTTTTGGCAGTCGTTGGGACAGCCTGTAAGTGCTACCTTAAAATGAAAATCATTTGGGAATATAGCCTTTTCGATTTTTTTAGCAAATTCAGTGGTATTGTATTGACCTTTAGGGCAGACCTTATTACCTATACAGGCAGCTATATTTCTTGTCCCGGCTGCTGGATATCCTGCATTGGCATCTATATGATTTATCTCTAGTTTTTCCATAAGAGGAGCCACCATTTCATTTACCTTGTCCATATCATTCCAGTCTATTCCTAAGATTTCAAATCCCTGTCTGGTAGTCAGATGGACCCTTCCATCTCCATATGTGTTAGCTATTTTAGATACTATCTCTATTAGATCTCCTGTAATCTCTCCACCGGGAACTCTTACTCTCAGGGCAGTCTTATCTCTTACTTTTGTGATTCTATAAGCATTTTTTGTAACGTTCTTTCTATTTATATCTAAAATCATCTTATCCCCCTTAATCTAAAAGTTTTTTTCCCTTTGTATAGTTAAATACAGGCCCTTCTAAACATACATATGTTTCATCTATCTTGCAATGACCACATTTTCCCACAGCACACGACATCTTTCTCTCAAATGAAAGCCATATCTTATCCTCAGGTACCCCATGCTTTTCAAATTCCATTGCTGCAAACTTCATCATCATAGGCGGCCCTACTATTACTACTTCTAGATTATCTATATCTGACAGGTCCAGCTTGTCTACATGCTGTGTTACAAGGCCCTCATTAAGCCCCAGACCACAGCTGTCACCCTCACACATCTTATCTACAGTAAGTACTAAGTTATTTTCTTTCTGCCAGCTTCCAATCTCATCTTTAAAGATTATACAGTTAGCATCTTTAAATCCAAGGATAAGCTCCATCTTCTTAACAGATTCAAACTTTTTATGGACTGCATTGATCATAGATCTTACCGGCCCGCACCCGGATCCTCCAGCTACGATTACCAGATGTTTACCCCTATACTTCTCATCAAATGGGAATCCATTTCCATAAGGTCCTCTAAGAAATAGCATGTCTCCTGCTTTTAATTCAAATAAAACATCTGTAACTTTTCCTACTTTTCTGATTAAAAATTCTATCCACCCCTCTTCTGGGTTAAATTCCGTTACCGAAATAGGAGCTTCTCCAACTTTAGGAATTGATATTTGAATAAACTGGCCATAGTTGATCTCATCAGCTCTATCAAATTCTACTTTAAAAAGCCACTCTATATCTGTTATCTGCTGAATATCCAAAATTTTATAGGGACTGGGCATATAAATATTATTCATCTTCTCCTCCTAATACTGCTGTAAGTTTTTTTATACAATTTGAAAAAGAAATATATTCAGGACAGGCATCGTCACATCTCCCACAGCCTGTACACATATGATATCCAAATCTTTTTTTAAAATCTCCAATTTTATGCATAGTTTTAAATCTCATCCTGTCACCATGTTTTTTTCTAAATTCATGACCCCCTGCCATATCTGTAAACCCGTCTACATGACACGATGCCCATACCCTTCTTCTCTCTCCTGTATTCTCATTTTCACTGTAGAAGATATCTTGGGTTGTTGTACAAGTACATGTTGGACAGACAAAGTTACATTTACCACAGGCTACACATCTTTTATCATATTCTCTCCATAGGTCTAAATTAATTACATCCTCTAAATTTATCTCATCTGGAATTTTCAATTCAATCTCATTTTTGCTAACTTTATCTATCTCAAAGGTTTTCTCTTGTCCTTCAAAGTTATTTTTTAATTCTTCGTCTAAAATTTCTAATTCCACTTCATTTTCTCTGATATTTATTCCCATATGATAATTCTCAGGAGTATTAGTTCCCATGCTGACACAGAAACAACTGTCAAAACCTGTTTTACAGCCTACAACAACAAACTTTATCTTATCCCTTCTCTGACTGTAATAGATATCAGAAAATTTATTCTTTAAGTATATTTCATCAAACCTCTTTACACTGTGAAGGTCACAGGATTTTAAAAATACTAAAGTTCCCTTTTCCTCTGCATCTGGCTCCTTATACTCTTTTTCTGTAAAATAAAACATCGTTTCTGTTTGTGGTGTCAATATTTCTTTGGGAGAAAAATCAGACTTTTTATCAAAGACCATCTCCTCTATCGTGGATACCTCTGCATATCTTACTAGATCTGTATCAGAAAATTTTCCTGCATATGGAAAAAGTTTCGGTGCATATATCTTGTAATTTTCTTCTAATTTTTTCAAACTTTCATTAAAATTCATCTTACTCATTGAAATTTTCAATTTCATCCCTCCAGTTTCTATTTTTATTACCTTTCAAAAACCTATTTAGATTTTCTTCCCAT
>DAOUPY010000422.1 GCA_030625925.1 Fusobacteriaceae bacterium
CTGTCACGCAGGATGTCGCGAGTTCGAGTCTCGTCACTCCCGCCATATATGATGCCCAAATAGCTCAGTCGGTAGAGCAGAGGACTGAAAATCCTCGTGTCCGTGGTTCGATTCCGCGTTTGGGCACCATTTTATAAGATTTAAATAATAAATAACGGCGACGTCGCCAAGTGGTAAGGCAGAGGTCTGCAACATCTCCATCACCAGTTCGAATCTGGTCGTCGCCTCCAATTTATAGAAATTTTAAACCAGTCTTTTGACTGGTTTTTTTATTTAGAATTTTATTTTTCACCTATGGTTTTGTGGGAATAGCCCGTATTATCTGTATTGAGTGGTGAAAGGTATATATATATTAATATAACTTTAATTGTAAAGAAAGGAATAATATAGTAAACTGTTCTTATAGAGAAAAGAAATTTTAAACGGGGTGAAAAGATGGCTAAGAAAAATGAAACAGTAGATAAAAATAAAGCATTGGAACTTGCGATGAAGCAGATAAGAAAAGAATACGGGGACGGTTCTATAATGAAAATGGGAGAAAACACCCATATGAATGTAGAGGTGATACCTACTGGAAGTATAAATTTAGACAGAGCATTGGGGCTTGGAGGGTTTCCCAGGGGTAGAGTTATTGAGGTCTATGGAGCTGAAAGTTCAGGTAAAACAACAGTAGCTCTTCATGCTATAGCAGAAGCGCAGAAGATGGGTGGAATAGCTGCATTTATCGATGCAGAGCATGCATTGGATCCTAAATATGCAAAAGCTTTAGGGGTAGATGTGGACGAGTTATTGATATCTCAACCTGACTATGGGGAACAAGCATTGGAAATCGCAGATATGCTGGTAAGATCTGGAGCAGTGGACGTAATAGTTATTGACTCGGTAGCGGCATTGGTACCTAAGGTAGAAATCGATGGAGAGATGAGTGACCAGCAGATGGGACTACAGGCTAGGTTGATGTCTAAGGCACTGAGAAAGCTGACAGCTAATCTGAATAAATCAAAAACCACTATGATCTTTATCAACCAGATAAGAGAAAAAATTGGTGGATTTGGATTTGGACCACAAACAACAACAACAGGTGGTAGAGCACTTAAATTCTATTCATCTGTGAGACTTGAGATAAAAAGAGTAGGATCAGTAAAACAGGGTGATGATATTTTAGGAAATGAGACTAAGGTAAAGGTAACTAAAAATAAGATAGCTCCTCCATTTAAGGAAGCTGCTTTTCAGATAATGTATGGAAAGGGGATATCCAGGGTAGGAGAGATATTGGATCTGGGTATCGAAAATGATATCGTGGCGAAATCGGGGGCATGGTTTAGTTATGGAGACATTAGATTGGGTCAAGGCAGGGAAAATGTAAAAGCCAGGTTAGAGGAAGATAAAGATCTTTTAGGTCAGATAGAAAAAGAAGTGAATGTGATTTTATATCCAGTAATAGAGGAAAAGGTTGTAAATGAAAATACTGAAATTTCAGAAAAATAAGATATATCTTGAAAATGATGAAATTATAGATATAAATAGGGATATAAAAGCTAAGTATAGGATAAAAACTGATGGTGAGATCAGCATAGAGGAATATCACAATATTATCTTTGATTCAGCTCTTTCAAAGTCGTATTTTTTATTGTCTAAACGTGATTATACAGTGAGGGAGCTTCTGCAGAAGTTAAGGATGAAGTATAAGAGAAGTTCCGCAGTTGAAGGTCAGCTGCAGAAAATAATTTTTAAGTTATCTGAATTAGGGTACTTAGATGACTACAGTTATGCTGAATCTTATATAGGTTCAAAAAAAAGCTTAGGCAGGAAGAGGATAGAATACGAACTTCATCTAAAAGGAATAGACTCCTCCATCATAGATAGTATCTATGGTGGGGAGAAAGTGGATGAAAAGAAGATGATATCAGACTTACTCCATAAGGTAAAAAATAAAGAGAAGGACAAACAGGTTGCCTATTTTATGAGAAGAGGATTTAAATTAGGGGATATATTGGATGTGTTGAAAGGATTAGACTAAAGAGTCTAATCCTTTTTTAGTTATTTTTGTTACTTTTTCTAAATTTACTTTTCCACATCTTAATTTTTTCTAAATAGAAATAAATTAAGTGATCGTAGATCGGAGAGTCCAAAGTTTCCGCCTTTGATACGGGTTCATTTCTTTTGGTGAGCAAAGGAAACGAACCAAAGAAAAGCTCACTTTTTCTAAATGATGTTATAGGGGTAAGACCATGGATCCCCATTTCTTAGTGGGATGCCTGACGGGCATGGTGGGCACGACGAAACTCGCAAGAGATATTCTGTGAAGTACGATAACATCTAG
>DAOUPY010000338.1 GCA_030625925.1 Fusobacteriaceae bacterium
ACAGAAGTTCATTTTAGATCTGCCAGCCCGGCAGTGATGCATCCATGTTATTTTGGTGTAGATATAGCATATAGAAAGGAACTTTTGGCTGCTGAGATGTCTGTAGAAGAGATCTGTGAATATATCGGGGCAGACAGTCTGGATTTTTTAAAGCTGGATAATTTAACAGATACCTTGGGAAGTAAAAATTTCTGTATGGGATGTTTTAACGGAATATATCCCATGTCTACAGTAGCAAATATGTAGTTTGTTGTTACTTTTTTCTTGAAATAAAAGTAACCAAAAATTCAAGATTATATAAAAATTATTATTACATAGTGAATAAAATTATAAAAAATCAGACCGCAAGGGTCTTCACCATAACTCTATAAAATTTTTTTTATAAATTTAAGAGTTGTGAGAGAATCGATTACCCCAGAGAAAATATAAATAATTAAAAAATTTATATTTTTAAAGTCGTTCGTTTTATAAATTTTATGTTCATATTACATTGCATAATTTTTATAATATCATCAAAAATAAAAGAACATAGATCAGAGATTAAATCTGTGTAATCTGTGTCAAAAAGGGAGTGTAGAGATGTCAACAATTTCATATAAAGATGCAGGAGTAAATAAGGAAGAAGGATACAAGTCAGTAGGGCTTATGAAGGATTTAGTAAAAAAAACACATAACAAAAATGTACTTACCGGCTTAGGCAGCTTTGGTGCAATGTATCAATTGGGACAGATGAAAGATCCAATATTGGTATCTGGAACAGATGGCGTAGGAACTAAATTGGAGATAGCCTTCAAAACTAAAACCTATGATACTGTTGGAATTGACTGTGTGGCTATGTGTGTAAACGATGTACTATGTCATGGAGCTAAACCATTATTTTTCTTAGATTATATGGCTTGTGGAATGTTAGATGCAGGTATCGCGGCGACACTTGTAAGCTGGATAACGGAAGGATGTTTACAGTCTGATGCAGCCTTAGTTGGGGGAGAAACAGCAGAGATGCCTGGATTTTATAAGGATGGAGACTATGACATAGCTGGATTTACAGTGGGAGTAGTTGAAAAAGAAGACCTTATAGATGGATCAAAGATAGAAGAGGGAGATACAATCATAGCATTGCCGTCATCAGGAGTGCATAGTAACGGCTTTTCATTGGTAAGAAAATTAGTAACTGACTATGATGCCAAATATGGTGATAAAACAATAGGAGAGGAACTGCTTACTCCTACAAGAATATATGTGAAACCTATATTAGAACTTATTAAAAGGCATAGTGTAAACGGCCTGGCTCATATTACTGGAGGGGGAATAATTGAAAATTTACCCAGAGTAATACCGGCAGGATTAGAAGCTGTTGTGGATAAATCAGCAGTAAAGATACTGCCGATCTTTAAATACCTAATGTCACTCGGAGTAGATGAATCTGAGATGTGGGGAACATTTAACATGGGAGTAGGATTTGTAATAATAGCTAATCCTAATGAAAAAGATGCAATAATTAAAACTTTGGAAGAATTAGGAGAGGCTCCCTATGAGATAGGAACTATATCCAGGGGAGATAATGGAATATGTTTAAGATAGCAGTTTTGATATCTGGAGGTGGAAGTAACCTGCAATCTATAATTGATACTATTTCTACCTCAAAAGTAGGATATGAGATCTCCTGTGTTATAGCAGACAGGGAATGTTATGGAATTGAAAGAGCTGAAAATAATCATATAGAAACAAAAATATTTGATAGAAAGATATTAAAAAAAGATATATCTAAAAAAATAGATGAATATTTAGGAGATAGGGTAGATCTAGTAGTTTTAGCAGGGTTTCTATCGATCCTGGATGAAGATTTTATAAATAACAGGAGGGGGAGGATAATAAACATCCATCCTTCCCTTCTGCCTAAATTTGGCGGACCTGGGATGTTTGGGATGAGAATTCATAAAGCTGTGATAGAGGCCAAAGAATATGAATCGGGCTGTACAGTTCACTATGTAGATGCAGGTGTAGATACAGGTGAAATAATTGAACAAAGCAGGGTAAAGATAAAAGCCGAAGATACAGCGGAAACTTTGCGGAGAAAAGTATTGATGGAAGAGCATAAATTATTGCCAAAGGCCATCGAGCAGGTATTAGATAGTTTAAAGTGATTAAGAAATCTGTGATAAAAAAATGAGAAGAAATTGAATTTATGGAGGGGTAATTCATGAATTACCCGTACAGAAAGTTTTGCCGCAGGCATTAGGAGGATATATAAGTGAAAAGAGCATTAATATCAGTTTTTGATAAAACAGGAATAGTGGAATTTGCAAATTTTTTAATATCACAGGGAGTGGAGATAATCTCTACAGGTGGAACATATAGACATCTGAAGGAAAATAATATAGCCGTATTAGATGTGGCAGAAGTAACCCAGGCAGAAGAGATGCTGGATGGAAGGGTAAAAACTTTACACCCAATTATCCATGGGGGTATCTTGGCTGTTAGAGACAATGAAAATCATATGAAAACTCTAGACGAAAGAAAAATAACGACAATAGACATGGTAATAGTTAATTTATATCCATTCTTCAAAGAGGTACAAAATGATATCTCCTTTGAAGCCAAGGTAGAATTTATAGATATCGGTGGGCCTACAATGCTCCGATCTGCTGCTAAATCATTTAAAGATGTAGTGGTAATTTCCAATACTTCTGATTATAATGTGGTAAAGGAAGAGATGGAAGCAGGGAAGGTAACTTTCGAGACTAAGAAGAGACTGGCAGGAAAAGTATTCAACCTGACATCAGCCTATGATGCAGCTATATCTAATTTCTTATTAGAGGGAGAGATGCCGGAATATTTGAGTACATCATATGTAAAAAAGATGGATCTGAGATATGGTGAAAATCCCCATCAAAAATCTGCT
>DAOUPY010000137.1 GCA_030625925.1 Fusobacteriaceae bacterium
CGATCATATGAAAACAAATATCAAACTCAGAAAACTAGAAATAAATGATTTAGAGAGTTATTTACATTTAAATAATCCCGAAAGAGAATTTTATAAATATAACGGTCCATACTATGGTAAACCTACTCTAGAAGAATTAAAAAAAGATGTTGAAAATTTTAGAAATAAATTCTTAAATAGAGAAAAGAACGTAAAATCAGGAAAAATGATTGTAGACAGCAGTAATAATGAACTAATAGGAGCGGTGAATCATTACTGGAAATCCGAGGAAACACTGTGGATGGAGGTAGGCATTGTAATTTTCAATGAAAACTATTGGGGAAAAGGCATAGGCTATGATGCTTTAAAAATGTGGATATCTGAATTATTTGACACAAATCCTGAGATTATAAGACTCGGTCTCACTACTTGGTCAGGAAACGAAAGGATGATGAACTTATCGGAAAAATTAGGAATGAAGAAAGAAGCTACCTATAGAAAAGCTCGTATTGTTGACAATAAATACTATGACTCTGTAAGTTATGGGGTTCTAAGAGAAGAATGGAATCAATAATCGATAAAGATAGAACTGAATATCCATTTAAAAAGGCCTCCAATTTTGGAAGCCTTTATTTTACATAAAAAGCAACCTGACGTTGCATCCAGACATGCACAATTTAGATTTTTATAATCTTTTATTTATTCCATAAATTTTATGCTTTCCTAACTATAAAAAAATTGCCTCCTCTTCATAATATATTTTTATACATCGTATCTTTTTAGTATTTCCTCCGAAAGATTCTTCCTTTTCTCCTCAGAAGATCCACCTCCATCTATTTCTTTTTCAAGTTTTGTAAAATCTCCCAGAATAAGATTTGGAGTTATTCCCTCCTGGGTAAGAACGATCTTAGAATTATCTTTTAAAGATTCTTCCACTACTTCCAGCCTCTTGAGATCTTTTGCATTTCCCACAAAATATTGCCGGGCTGCTTCATTGACCAGTTTTATAGCCTGAGCCTGCCCTTCAGCTACTTTTATTTTAGCCTCCTTTCTACCTTCAGCAATCTGTATAAGGCCCAATTTATCCTGTTCGGCAGCTTCAAACCTACCAGTAGCCAAAAGACGCATGGCTCTTCTCTCTTGTTCAGCAGTTTTTTGTTTATGCATAGCCGTCTTTATATCTAACGGAGGATCAATCACCTTTATTTCCACCTTGGTCACTGTGATTCCCCACTCCTCAGCCAGCTTATCCAAAGATGCCTGCATATCCATGGCTATCTTCCCCCTGGCTGTTAAACTTTCATCTAGAGTCAGTTTACCAAACTCCTGTCTGAGGTTTGTTTGAGCCAGTTTCATCACGGCATTCTTCCAATTATCAATATTATAAAAAGTTTTCTTTATCTCTATTTCTGGATATAGAGGTCTAGCCCATACTATCCCGTCTACATTTATCTCTACATTGTCCTTGGTTATTACATTTTGAGGAGCAATATCCATGGTGTGTTCTCTTATATCTCTGATTCTGGTTATTTCAAAGATAGGAAGTTGAACGTGAAATCCCGGCTCTGCAAATCTCCGGTATTTTCCAAAGAGTTCCACTATTCCTCTTTGATATTGTCTGACCCAGTATATTGGCAAATATTTTATCTTCATAACAGCCTCCCTTTAGCATAAATACATTAAATTCTTCTATGGTATATATGTTATATATTTTTCAAAATTTCCTTTTTTCCTCCTGAATTATATTTTTATAATTCAATCTAGGTCTTCTGTTTCTCCATCTGAGTGAATATAAAAAAATTACATTGTATTTTATTTGATTTCTATTGACTTTAAACTCATACAAAGAGTACAATTTGATGGATAATATGTTATAGGAGGAGATTATAATTAAGTATCTAGGGGAAACAATGGCGTTAGTAGCAGCACTTGGAATGGCAGGAGGATCTATTTCATTTGAAATAGCAGGTAAAAAAGTGGGTTCCCTTACAGTAAATATTGTGAGGCTTATACAGGGTATGATTTTTTTAAGCCTTACATCTCTGTACGTGAGGGGTCTGCCTCTTCCGACAGATGCCAGTTTAAAAGAATATACGTTTTTAGGAATATCTGGTTTTATAGGGATGTTTTTAGGTGATTTATTTATGTTCGAATCTTTTGTCCTTTTAGGGGCTCGTATAACTACCCTGATAATGACCACGGTACCTGTGGTGACCGCACTTACAGCATGGATTCTACTTGGAGAAACTTTGAATTTTCAAGAAGGGTCAGCTGTTTTTCTTACTATAGGCGGGATCTTTTTGGTGATGTTTTATGGGAATGGAAAGGGAGGAAAAAAAGAAAAATTTCCAATAAAAGGTATCCTTTGTGCCATCGGTGGAGTTTTAGGGCAGTCTTTGGGAATGGTTTTCAGTAAAATAGGTCTGGAATCTTATGATCCTATCGCTGCTACCCAGATTAGAATAATTGTAGCGACAATAGCCTTTATAATCCTTATATCCATTAGGGGAAAATGGGGAGAAGTAAAAAAAGGAATAAAAAATAAAAAAGCTCTTAAATGGTTAGTGGTAGGATCTTTTTTTGGTCCGTTTATAGGAGTTACTGCAATGCTTATAGCTTTAAAAAATGCAAGTGCAGGGATAGTATCCACTCTTTCATCTACAAGTCCCATATTGGTAATACCCTTTTGTATCTTGATATTCAAGGAAAAAGTGAGACCGATAGAAATTTTAGGGGCTGTTATATCTGTAGGAGGAGCGTCGCTTTTCTTTATTTAATTTACCTAAGAGGAACCTGAGGTTCCTTTTTTTATTTATATATACATGTTACAATACACTATAAAAATCAAAAAATAACTAATGTTTTTTTGTTCGATTGAGAACATAGATGGAGGTAAAATAAAATGAGAAATATTTGGTTCCCATATACACAAATGAAGACAATGAGTCCGCCGATCCATATAGAAAAGGGAGAAGGTGTTTATCTGCATACTAAAGATGGCCACATACTAATAGATACCGTTTCTTCTTGGTGGTGTGCAATCCATGGATATAACAACAAAGAGATAAATAATGCTATAAAAGATCAGATAGACAAGGTATCTCATGTGATGATGGGAGGCTTGGTACACTCTCCTGTTATGGAGTTCGGTAAGAAGATAGCCAGTATCCTTCCTGGAGATTTAAATCATTGCTTTTTTTCCGACAGTGGATCTGTAGGAGTAGAAGTAGCTCTAAAGATGGCAGTTCAATATTTTAGCAACAGTGGACAAAATAAGAAAAAATTTATATCTTTTACCGATTCATACCACGGAGACACATGGAAGGCCATGGAGGTAGGAGATGATCCAGATTATCACAAGGCCTTTAAGGGAGATAAGGCTCCTGCAAATTTCTATGTTGAACCAGATGATATAGAACAGTTAGAAGATATATTAAAAAAACATTCTACAGAGATAGCAGGATTTATAGTAGAACCCATATTACAGGGGGCAGGAGGGTTTAAGATCCATTCCAGAGACTATCTGAAAAATGCTCGTAAACTTTGTGACAGATATGGTGTACTATTTATATTTGATGAGGTAGCCACAGGATTTGGACGGACAGGAGATCTATTTGTTGCTTCAGAGGATTTGATTCCAGACATTATAGTCCTGGGAAAAGCTCTAACCGGCGGATACTTAGGTCATGCTGTGACAGTAGCCAATGAACTGATCTATGATAAATTTTATTCTGATTCTCCAGAAGACGCTTTTATGCATGGACCTACATTTATGGGGAATCCCCTTGCCTGTGCAGCAGGATTAAAATCAATTGAAATTTTTGAGAGGGAAGATTATCTGTCTAAGATAAAAAAAATAGAGACTACTCTCCTAAAATTAAGTGAGATAAATCACCCCCTTATAAAGGAAGTCAGAGTCATCGGTGGATGCGGATGTATAGAAGTAACCGACAACAAAATTTTAAAAGGATTCAAGGAGTATTGTTTTTCAAAAGGAATATGGAATAGAACATTTTTAAATTTTGCATATATCATGCCCCCATATATAATCTCCCCTGATGAACTAAATTATGTTGTTGAAACATTTAAAACTTGGTTTGAAGAGGTGCAGAAAGATGTTTTATAGGGAACTCTTGGAAGAATTAGAGGTTCTAAAAAAACAATCTAACTATAGAGAGCTGAAAGTTATTAAAGAGAACTATACCTTTGATTTCTCCTCCAATGACTACCTAAATTTAAATTTGGATAAAAAATTCAAGAAAAACTTTACCGATGATCTGGACTACAACAAAATATCATTTGGAAGCTGCGGGTCCAGACTTTTAGGAGGAAACCATGAGGAAATCAGGGGTTTTGAACAGGAGATCGATGAAATCTTCTTGAAAAAATCTTTGGTCTTTGGAAGTGGATATGATGCCAACACCACAGTCATAGAGACCTTTTATTCCAAGGGGGATATAATTTTTACTGACAGATATAATCATGCCAGCATCTATGACGGTCTTATAAACTCAGGAGTTAAGATAGTAAGGTATAAACACCTTGATTATATTGACCTGGAAAAGAAACTAAAAAAATATAGAAGCTCCCATAAGAGATCTCTAATTATCACAGAGAGCATCTACAGTATGGATGGAGATATAGTTGATTTAGATGAGGTAGTTTCATTAAAACACAGATATGATTCTCAGCTTTATCTGGATGAAGCACATTCATATGGTGTTTTAAGTTATGGATTAGCCTATACAAAATCTTTGGTAGGAGAGATAGATTTTATCATGCTGGGTTTGGGAAAGGGTGGATCCAGTAACGGCGGAATATTGATATTAGATGAGATTGCAAGATCGTATATTCTAAACAAAGGGAGAAAGTTTATCTATACCACAGCTCCATCTCCTATCCAGACTAGCTGGAACAGGTATGTCTTCAAAAACATCCCCTCTTTAGAGCATAAAAGAAAAAAATTAAATTTATTGAAAGAATTATTTTACAGGAAATTAAAAGAAAAAAATATAGAAACCCTAAGCACAGAGCAGATCATCAGCATAATCATTGGAGATAATAAAAAATGTGTAGAGATATCCAGTGCCTTAAGGGCATCTGGATACCTAGTCTACCCGATCAAGGAACCTACAGTTCCAAAGGGGACAGCCAGGATAAGACTCACACTAACAGCGGACATGGAAATAGATAAAGTAGAAAGATTTATAGAAAAACTTAGTCACGAATTACACAAAAAAACATAGAACCCCTCCGCACAGAGCAGATCATCAGCATAATCATTGGAGATAATAACAAATGTGTAGAGATATCCAATGCCTTAAGGGAAGAAGGATACCTAGTCTTCCCGATCAAGGAACCTACAGTTCCAAAGGGGA
>DAOUPY010000323.1 GCA_030625925.1 Fusobacteriaceae bacterium
GTAGACGTAGATTTCTATGATGATTTTGAAATTTTTATGGAGAAGCTTTAATTTATAGTCGTAAAATAAAAGTGTTTACCTTGAGTGGATACAAGATCCTACAAATCCTATTGCTGTAGGAGATCCTAGGATAAATTAAAAAAATAAAAAGGGGATAGAAGATGAAAGATGTTAATAAATTACCAGAAAACTTTCAAGATTTTGAAGAAGCTAGACGAGACGGATTTTTAACAATAAAAGAACTGAAAGACAGTGGGAAAAATATAGTAGGAACATTTTGTACCTATACCCCTAAAGAGTTAATCTATGCAGCAGGAGCACTTCCGGTATCTCTCTGTTCAGTCAGTGAAGAAACTATTCCTGCAGCCGAAAAACATCTGCCTAAAAATCTATGTCCTTTGATAAAGGCCAGTTATGGATATGCTATCACTGACAAATGCCCATATATGTATTTTGCTGACATAGTAGTAGGAGAGACGACTTGTGACGGGAAGAAGAAAATGTATGAGCTTATGGGGGAGATAAAAGATACCTATGTGATGCAGTTACCTCAAACACAGGATAAATCAAGGGGACTAGATTTATGGAAGGAAGAGATGGTAAGATTTAAAAAAAAATTAGAAAATAAATTTAGTGTATCTATTACAGAGGAAAAGATGAAGATTGCTATTTCTGATATAAATGAGGAAAGAGTTCTTTTGAAAGAATTTTATAGTCTGGGGAAATTAACTCCACCACCACTTTCAGGGTATGAGATGCATAATGTATTAAATGGAGCTAATTATACATTTGACAAGAAGTTACAAAATAAAAAAATCAGAGAAATAATAGAAAATCTAAAAGAAGTTGACAGAACTAAGAGTTCTAAAATTTCTGTGAAAGCTCCTAGGATATTAATTACAGGTTGTCCTATAGGAGGAGTTGCAGAAAAAATAATAAAGCCTATTGAAGATGCAGGAGCTGTGGTTGTTGTTTATGAAAACTGTGGAGGATCGAAGAATCTAGAGAGGTTAGTGGATGAAACAATAGATCCTATAGAGGCTTTGGCAGAAAAATACATTTCTATACCGTGTTCTGTAATGTCACCTAATTCAGACAGGGAAGATCTCCTAAAAAGGTTGATAGATGAGTATAAAGTAGATGGTGTTATAGAGATAATTCTCCAAGCATGTCATACTTATAATGTGGAAACTCATATGATAAAAAGAGTTGTGACCAATGAAAAAAATATACCGTACATCTCACTTGAAACAGATTATTCAACAGGAGATACAGGTCAGATAAAAACAAGAATAGAAGCTTTTATAGAGATGCTGTAAAAACTAAATTTTAGATAATTGGAAAAAAATATGTATATTATAAAACATAATAGTGCAATTATATCTTTGAAAAAATGAAACAAAATGATAGAATAATAAACGTAACTGCTAAAATGGACAAAAAGTATGAAGAAAAAGAGTAAAAAGTAAATATATAGAATATAAACTGGGGAGGAAAAAATGAAAAAATTGTTTGTTATACTGGCACTGACGATTGGGTTGATAGGATGTGGCAGTAAAGTAGAAAAACCAAAAGATCAAGTATTAAAGGAAGGTTCTGTTAGTATAAAGGAAGTACAAAAAGCAGAAAAAGATGAAAATATAGTTTTAATGGATACTAGAAGTTACGATGAATATAATGGATGGGATCTGGATGGAAATGGAATTCATGGTCATATTCCTGGAGCGGTAAGCTATCCTGTAACTGCCATGGAAGATGGAGATATGGATAAAGCATTAGAAAGAAAGGGTGTAAGCTTAGAAGATGAAATAATTGTCTATGGAGAAAACTCTCAAGTTATGGCAGATAAATTAATAGAAAAGGGATATAAAGTTTCTATATTTGATGGAGGAGTAGAGACGTGGGCAGGTAAATCACTATCTTTTGAAAAATTGAAAAAATATGAGACTATAGTTCCTGTGAGCTGGGTTAAAGGTCTTTTAGATGGAAAAGAAGTGAGTAACTATGATGGAAGACCAGTAAAGGTATTTAATGTAGGTTGGAGTGAGGAAGCTAAACCACATAAAAAAGGACATATTCCAGGATCTTACTGGGTTCATACAGGATGGGTAGAAGAAGGGCCTCTTTGGAATAGAGTCAGTGATGAGAAGATTAAGGCAGAGATGGAAAGACAGGGAATCACAACAGATACCCTTGTGCTTATCTATGGGGATCCTATGGCTGCTGCAAGATTTGGAAATATAGCTAAATATGCAGGGGTAGAAGATGTAAGGATGATAAATGGTGGTCTTAAGGGATGGAAAGCTGCTGGATATGAAATAGAAACTGAGATGAAAAATCCAGAATCGGTGGTAGAATTTGGAGTTACAGTACCTCAAAATCCAGAAATCATTATAGATCTTCCAGAAGCTATAGAGCTTTTAAAGGCTGAAGATGGAGATCTAATCAGTATTAGAAGTTGGAGAGAATATCTAGGGAAGATCAGTGGATATGATTATATCAAGCCTAGAGGAAGAATTAAAGGTGCTAAATGGGGAATGGCAGGTTCAGATTCGTGGCATTTAGAGGATTATAGAAGTGTAGATCAAGCTTATATGAGACCATATACTGAAATTCAGAAGATGTGGGAAGGGTTGAAGATAGATCCTGAAAATCATCTGGCATTTTACTGTGGAACAGGATGGAGAGCAAGTGAAGTATGGTTCTATGCACAGGCTATGGGTCTTGAGAGAATATCTGTATACGATGGTGGATGGAAAGAATGGTCTGAAACAAAGGAAACAAAGAAGAAGTTTTTAAAGGGTGAGCCTAAGGTATTAAATGAAGAGAGTTTTGTGTATTAGGAGTTTTATATAGATAAAAGAAAGAATCAAAAAAATTAAAGAGAGAGAGTTTTTTGGATTAGTAACTTTATATAAAAATGTAAAAAGGGAGCAGATTTTAATCTGCTCCCTTTTCTATCTAAAAAAATATA
>DAOUPY010000074.1 GCA_030625925.1 Fusobacteriaceae bacterium
TGTAGACAACCCGATACATGCTCTTACAAATGCGAACTATATCGGAATCTTAGTTTGGGCATTATTATTAGGAGTAGCATTAAAGCATGCACCTGCTTCTACTAAAACAATGATCACAGATTTTTCAAATGCATTATCTCAAGTTGTTAGATGGGTTATTCACTTAGCACCATTCGGTATCATGGGATTAGTATTCAGCTCAATCGCAACTAGTGGATTAGGTTCACTATTAGCTTACGGTAAATTATTAGGATTATTATTAGGAGCTATGGCATTCATGGCATTAGTAGTTAACCCGGCAATTGCATTTGTTATGATGAGACAAAACCCTTATCCATTAGTATTCAGATGTTTAAAGCAAAGTGGACTTACAGCTTTCTTTACTAGAAGTTCAGCTGCAAACATCCCAGTAAACATGGAATTATGTGAAGAATTAGGATTGGATAAAGACATGTATTCAGTATCTATCCCTTTAGGAGCTACTATAAACATGGCAGGAGCAGCTATTACAATCTCTGTATTAACTCTTGCAGCAGTACATACATTAGGTATCCAAGTAGACTTCGGAACTGCTCTTATCTTAAGTATCTTATCAGCTGTTAGTGCTTGTGGAGCATCTGGTGTAGCTGGTGGATCATTACTTCTTATCCCATTAGCTTGTAGCTTATTTGGTATCCCAAATGAAGTAGCAATGCAAGTAGTAGGAGTAGGATTCGTAATCGGAGTAATCCAGGATTCAGTAGAAACTGGTCTTAACTCTTCAACAGACGCATTATTTACAGCTGTAGCTGAATTTGCAGAATGGAGAAAAATTGGAAAGAAAATTGTTATCAATAAAGAAGTTAACTTATAAAAATTAATGAAAAACCTCAGAATTTTCTGAGGTTTTTTTTTATTTAATGCCCTTCAAATAAAAAATCCTAAAGGAAACAGATACCTTATTTTATCTAAAACAGCAAAGAGATCTTCTCTTAGGATCAGATAAAGACCATAGAAAAAATTTCCAAAATATTAATGAAAAAAAATATGTCCCTTATTCACGAAGTTTTTGTCAAAGGAACGTATGAATTTCAAAATAAAAACACCTTAGAATCCTTCTAAGGTGTTTTTATTTTATCTTAGATGCTGTACCAGTATATTCATCCCCATCCCTATAAGGATGATTCCTCCTATATATTCAGCCTTAGCTCCTAATAGTTGTCCCACTTTATTTCCCAGATAAACTCCTACAGAGGATAAAATGAAAGTAATAATTCCTATCACAGCTATGGAAAAATAGATATTCAGCCCAGGTAATAATGAAAAGGTAAACCCAACTGCCAAGGCATCGATACTGGTAGCTATTCCTAAAACTATGATATTAGAAGTTTTCTCACAATTTCCATGAATTTCACATTTCCTGAATTCTCTGGCATCTAGTATCATCTTGATACCGATAAAAACAAGCAGCCCAAAAGCTACCCAGTGATCAAACCTTGCTATTTTATCATAAAATAACCCACCTATTGCCCAGCCTAACAGCGGCATTACCCCTTGAAATATTCCAAATACTAACGCTACCCTAAGGATCGATTTAATACATAGTTTTCTGAGAGATATTCCCTCAGTTAAAGATACTGCAAATGCATCCATAGCCAACCCTATGGAGATAAAAAAAAGTGATGTAAAGCTCATAAGTCCCTCCTAAATTTATAGACATTCTAGTATTATACTAGAAAACTCTTCCTATGTCTTCTACATAATTTTTAAAAGGATTTTTAGCTGATACAAGGTAGAATTAATAAAGCAATTTATAGAAAAATGCTGATAAAATCAGGTATTAGATCTATCCTCTAATACAAATAAATTTATTTTAATTTTATAGAAGTACTTGTAAAAGTTTCAATTTAAAGTTAGAATATTAATAGAATAAACATCTATACACTATATTTTATACAACTCAAATTTATATAATTAACGATTTAAAGGAGGAAAATTATGAAAAAATTATTGATAAGCATACTAATTATTCTTGGGACTCTTACAGCCTATGGAAAGGTCAATGGTGAAAATTCTTGTCTTCTAAGTAGAGCAGTATTAACCAATGAAATTGCAGAAAAAGAACCTGTAAAAACAATGGATACTTTTAAACTGTATTCACACGGGTATTTTTATACTGAATTTAAAGATATAGGGGAAGAAAAAACTATTCATCATAACTGGTATCTGCTTCAAGAGGATGGCGAAAAAACCCTCATGGCTTCTGTTCCATTGAAAATAAAAGGATCCAGGTGGAGAACTTGGTCCAGTAAAAATTTATTTTTACCTGGAAAATGGTCTGTAGAAGCAGTCGATGAAGATGATACAGTTCTCTCTAAGAAAGAGTTTAACGTTGAATAACTCATTAAAAAGTATCGAGAGAGGAGTTGACTAAATGTCTAACTCCTTTTTTTATTATATTTATGATATAATATACTTAATAAAAAATAATAATAAAAAGGAAGGATCATTCAATGAATTATGTAAAAAAATTTAATAACTATTTAAAAAAACAAAGAAAGAATATATTTATCGCCATCCTAGGGGTACTATTTTTCCTGGTGGCATTGACTACTATCACATATTTTAGTGTCAAAGGAAGAGTCACTTCCTACACAGCTTCAGAACCAATTATAATCTACGATAAAGATCAGAATATTATAGACTATCTATCCAAACAAAAAGGGGAAAATGCAGCTATCGAAGAAATTCCTATCCACCTGCAAAAAGCTTTTATCTCTGTGGAAGATAGAAGATTTTATTCTCACTATGGAGTAGACATCTGGCGGCTGGGTAAAGCTGTTTTAGTAAATTTATCCAAGGGCAGGATATCTCAAGGTGGAAGTACTATCTCCCAACAGCTGGCTAAAAATGCCTTTTTATCCAATGAGCGTACATTTAGCCGTAAATTTAAAGAGGTTATTATAACCTTCGAGATCGAAAGAATTTATTCTAAAGATGAGATCTTAGAAAAATATCTCAACGAGATCTATTTTGGTTCTGGATCATATGGTGTCAGAGAGGCTGCTAGAGATATATTTAATAAGGACATTTCCAAGGTGAACCTGGCTGAGAGTGCTATGCTGGCAGGGATTCCCAATAGACCAAATATGTATAACCCTAGAAAAAATTTAGAGGCTGCCATGAAAAGAACCCATCTAATTTTAAAACTTATGTTGAATCAAAATTATATCTCTCAAGATGAATATGATGCAGCTATAAAACATAAATTTGTTATGGAATCAGATTATAAAAAAACTTTTTTTTCTGATAAAAATATAACCGTCATTGTGAAAGATGGCAGAAGAAAAAGAGAATCTACCAAAGCACCTGATTTTATAGACATAGTAGAGGAAAAGCTCGTTGATCTAGTTGAACCTTCTATTTTTTCTCGAGGCGGATTCAAAGTATACACTACCTTAGATAATGAGATGCAAAAAATTGCAAAGAACAGCTTTGAAAATTATTCAAAATTTAAAATTGATAAAAAACTGCAGGGTGCCATGGTTACCCTGGATGCTAAGACGGGAGAGGTCAGGAGTCTTGTAGGAGGAAAAGGGTATAGATCCGGCAATTTTAATCGTGCTATAGATGCCAAGAGACAGATTGGATCTACCTTTAAACCATTTATATATTATACAGCCATGGAAAAAGGGTATACTATGAATCAAATTATAGATGGTTCTAACACCAAATACGGTGATTGGTCTCCTAAAAACTATAGTAATGCCAAGTATAAAAATATTACCCTGATACAATCCTTGGAAAAATCAGTCAACACAGTAGCTGTAAAACTGTTAAACGATGTAGGAATAAATAATGTTATGGATAATTTTATTCAGACAGGAGTAGATGTAGAACTCTCCAAAGACCTTACAATAGCTCTGGGATCCACCAGTGCCAGCCCATTAGACTTAGCAACTTCATACCTTCCCTTTGCCAATGGAGGTACTGCACATAAGAGTTCTTTTATTACTCGAATCGAGGATACAGATGGAAATATCATCTATGAAAATGAGGATTTAGAGGGTAAAAATATCTATGATTCCATAGATGTCTCACTCATGACCTATATGCTTGAAAAAGTTGTGGAATATGGATCTGGGAAGGGAGCCAAATTACATTCTAAACTTGGGTTTGATGTAGATCAGGGTGGAAAAACAGGAACTTCTAATGATTTTAGATCTGCCTGGTATGCCGGATTCACCCCTGACTATGTTACTGTAGTATACATGGGTTATGATGATAACACCTCCATGCCAAATAGTTCATCAGGTGGACGTATGGCAGTTCCTTTATGGAAGGATTACTATCAGACAATGATCAATAAGGGAGTATATACCCCTGCCTCTTTTGATTTTATAGATGAAAATATCAAGAGCAGAGAATTAGTCCGTAGAAATATTGACATCCGTAGTGGAGAGGTAAAGAGAGCTCCTAAGGAATTTAAGAGGGAAGTTCTGTTTAAAAAGGGACAGGTTCCCGATACAATCACTGAAAAAATATTTAAGGGAATCAAAGGCTGGTTCAATTAATACTTAAAATTAGTTTTAAGTTTTAGATAAAGATAAAGAACTCCTCCAAAACTATAGTTTTGGAGGAGTTCTTTTTATCAACTATTATACTTTTAATGAACTTCTTTAAAAGCAATTATTTTTCTATTCTTTAATATTCTGATAAACATAAATACTCTTTGCTGCATAGATTCATATGTATCTTCCTCTGTTTCCAAAAGAATATTAATGATCTCATATATTGTATTTTTTCCATCGATATTCTCCCAGACTAAACTACCCAATCCATCCAATTCTAGAGTACTAGTATTAGATTTTTTAGTCATCCACCTCAAAGTTTTTTGAAGAAAACTGGTATGGGTAAAGACAAGATGGATGTTTCCATCCTGCCTTTTACAATCCAAATGAAGTTTTACAGGGATAATATCTAGAAAATTTTCTTCATTTTTTTTCATTTTTGCTCCTTATTCTAAATGTACTTTATTAATTGATGTTTCGCACTTACAAAGCCCATAATAATATCAAAATATAATTCTTATTTTCTTTAAAATTCTATTTAAAATAAAGTATTTTGATGATTTTAAAGAAAAATTATAGCTGTTTGCCCGCCGGAGGCGGGCAAACTTCACGGTTTTTAATGCGTGCACCATCGTGAAAGTTTAGTTATTAATTTTTATTATTCAGGTAATTGTTCATCTGAAGCTTTTCCAGAAACTACTTGAGTATAGATCCAAACAGCTAATGCAGCAAAGATTATAAATCCTACAGTAGAATTTGTAGTGATAGCTCCAAATTTTCTTCCGAATACAGATAAATCTTTTCCTAGAGTGATGAATACCGCTAGTAAGATACCTATTAAAGCGTCTCCAGCAACTAATCCAGAAGATAATAAGATACCTTTCTCTATTCTCCCTTTTTGCTCTGTTAAGTTTTTCTTGAATTTCATCTCAACAACTTCTCTTACCAATGCTCCAGTTAAGATAGCAGCTGATAATTGAATTGGTAAGTATAATCCTAAAGCGATAGGTAAGATAGATAATCCTAAGAAGTTAATAACTATACCGATAACTACACCGATAATAACTAATGTCCAAGGGATCTCTCCTGTCATAACACCTTCAGATAACATCTTCATTAATCCAGCTTGAGGTGCAGGAACGTCTGCTGATCCTAGTCCGAAAGCTTTATGCAGCATAAGTACTACTCCACCGGCTGCAAATGCTGCTACTACTAATCCAGCAAACATTGACCATTCGATTTTCTTTGGTGTTCCACCAATTAAGTATGTATGCTTTAAACTTTGTGCTACTCCACCAGAAGTTGCAATTGAGATACAAACTACACCGGCAGCTATGATAGCCATGATTTTTCCTAATTCAGGATCTACACCAGATACTTTAATAACTGATGCTATTACTAATAATGATGCGATAGTCATTCCAGATACAGGGTTATTTGATGCACCCATGATTCCAGTCATTCTAGCCGATACTACACCGAAGAAGAATGAGAAGAATATTACTAAGAATGATACGATAAATCCTACTTTAGGTATTCCTGCTGATAATGGTAATAACCATACTATTAAGAATACTGCGATAGCTCCTGCTCCAACAAATGTTAGTGGAGTATCGATGTGTTGTCTTTCTATTTTATGAGCAGTTTTTTCTGCTTTTAAACCTTTCATAGCTTCTTTGAAAGAACTGATGATAGCTGGTGCTGATTTAGCTAATGAGATAAATCCACCTGTTGCTACTGCTCCGGCACCTATATATCTAATATAGTTAGACCAGATAGCTATAGCTGACATCTCTGATATTAATTGAGTTGCCGGGAATATAGGAGTTGTAGCTCCTGCACCTATGAACTTTATTAATGGTATGAAACCAAACCATGCTAATAATGCTCCAGAGAACATTAAGATAGCTACTCCAGTTCCTACGATAAATCCTACTCCTAATAATGATGCTACTGCATTAAATCCAAAAGCTGTTCCTAACTTTGTAATAGCCCAAACTGGTCCTTCTGACCAAAGTCCTAATCCACCAGATAGAAATTTGAAAGCTCCACCCATTCCTAAACCTTTCAATACAGTTTTAAATCCTTCTCCACCTTTGTTGGCATTTACCAGGATCTCATAAGCTGCTATTGATTCAGGGAACATTAATACTCCGTGTTCCTCAACTATTAGATATTCTCTAAATGGAATTACGAATAAAGTTCCTATTAATCCACCTAATATAGTTATGATAGCTATAGAAACCATGCTTAAGTCATGTCCCCATATGATGATAGCCGGTAGTGTAAAGATGATTCCACCTGCGATAGATTCTCCTACTGCGGCTACTGAAGCCACTAAGTTAGCTTCTAATATAGAATCCTTTTTAAATACTGCCTTTAATATTCCTGTTCCTAATATTGAAGCTGGTATTGCTGCTGCAATTGTTAATCCAGTCTTTAATCCTAAATATACATTTGATGCTGCAAATATTACTGCAAATAAGATTCCTAATCCTATAGAAACTGCTGTAGTTTCAGACATCGCTGTATCCATAGATACAAAAGGTTTAAATTGATGTTTTTTCTCGTTCATTTCTTTCCTCCTTAAATTTCAATAAAGTTTATTT
>DAOUPY010000215.1 GCA_030625925.1 Fusobacteriaceae bacterium
ATGAACTTATTTTTTCTATATTTAATTTCATTTCTACCTCCTCTTTGATTGATCTATTGTAATCGTTTCATATGTAATTTTATTATATTTTTGTCATTCTGTCAACAGAATGTTTTTTTCTATATCTTTCTGCTGAAATAAAGTCGATCTATATCTTTACCATATTCGTCTTTTTGCATCTCTTTCATCTCAAATCCCAATTTTTTATATAATTCTATAGCACCCTCGTTCTCCAGAGATACTGTCAAACCTATTTTTTTTATCTTATTTTCTCTAAATACTTTTATAGATTCTTCCAGGAGTTTTTTTCCATATCCATGTTTTCTATACTCTTTTTTTATGGAAAACCCATACAAGAATACTTCATCTCCATCGAAGTCCCTGATATACTCAGCTATTCCTATGACCTCATCTTCTATAACCAATACAAATACCTTACCGTATCGAATTATAGGTTTTAAGATCCATTCATCTACTCCGCCACTTAGTCCAAAAGCTTCTTTTTCCACCTCTATAATCTGATCAATATATTTTTTATCCTTTGCTTTTATCTCCAAAAATTTCATTTTTCATCCCCTCAAAATACTCAACAACTAATAGTTTATCTCATATAGATAGAGTCCTGCTCCATCTACAACAATCTTTTCATCTTTTGGGTTGGGATATTCTAATTTTTTTAAGAGATAGTCGCTGGATCTTTCATTGAAATACACAGCCAAAGAGCTTCCTACCATTATCCTGATCTGTGTCTTTAAAAAGGCATTTCCCCTTATATAAATTCCAATTTTATGATTTTCCTTCTTATAACACCTAATCTCAAAAATTTCTCTTATAGGATTATTCCCGCCACAATCTGTCATCCTGAACCCATCAAAGTTATGTTTACCCAAAAACACTCTCATTATGTCATACAGTTTATCTACATCTATCTTTTCTTTAACCTCGGTCAAATATCTAGTTTCAAATACACTTCTACTAGGTGTCAATATAAATTCATAGGCTCTTGTTTTTGCCGAAAATCTAGAATGAAACTCCATATCCGCATCTTCTACTTTTAATATTTTAATGTCTTTAGGAGTGATATTGTCGAGAGCATAAACCAGTCTGTCCGCCGGTATTTTTGATTCAGTAGTAAAGTTAGAAACCTGCTTAACTGCATGGACTCCCCTGTCTGTTCTTCCCGAACTTATTAAATTTACCTTTTCCCTAATTATCTTATACAAACCTTTTTCAAGTTCCCCCTGTACAGTTCGTCTATCAGGTTGTCTTTGAAACCCGAAAAAATCACTTCCATCATATTGATAAACAAGTTTTATATTTCTCATTTTTTCATCTCCTAGATAAAATTTTAAATCTTTTAAAATTTAAAAGATTCATTTTCTAACTAAAAAAACTCTAGAATAAATTCTAGAGTTTAAAACTTTAATATGGTGCGGAGGGGGGGACTTGAACCCCCACGTCGAAGACACTAGATCCTAAGTCTAGCGCGTCTGCCAATTCCGCCACCCCCGCGTATGGATGGTGCGCCACACAGGGTTTGAACCTGTGACAACTCGATTAAAAGTCGAGTGCTCTACCAGCTGAGCTAGTGGCGCATAAATATAAAGTTTTTTAAAATGTTGGGGTGGCTGACGGGACTTGAACCCGCGACAACCAGTACCACAAACTGGCGCTCTACCAACTGAACTACAACCACCACATTTTGGAGCGGGAAACCAGGTTCGAACTGGCGACATTCAGCTTGGAAGGCTGACGCTCTACCAACTGAGCTATTCCCGCGTATCTTGGTATATTTTATTGAAATGGTCGGAACAATAGGATTCGAACCTATGACCCCCTGCTCCCAAGGCAGGTGCGCTACCGGGCTGCGCTATGCTCCGTTATTATCGTTTCCTCACGACAAGAATAATAATATCATAATAAAGTTAAAGAGTCAACACTTTTTCACATATTTTTTTAAAATTTTAAAAAATATAAAAAAAGAAGCCATTATATGGCTTCTTTCAAGGTTTTAGTTCGCTTTTGGTAAGACAATCTCTTCTCCAACAAAAATTACGTCTGGATTTGTAATCTTTTTATTTTCTTTTAAGATTGCATCCATATCTTTCCCAGTTTTCTCAGAAATTTCTCTCAATGTATCTCCTGATTGTACTATGTATACCGAAGCATCCACTACCTTTTTCTCTATCTTGGCAGCTACTTCTTCTTTCCCTGCGAATACTCTTCCATCAATCATAGTGTGAGTAATTCCATTAGCTTTAATATACTCCCCTAAGATCTCTTCAATACTCTCATATTCGTTCACAGTCTTCTTTCCCTTTAAAGAGGTATATTTGTCCCCTCCGACAGCCATAAAGTCATTTGTGGCGATCTTATACGTTCTAGTAAGGTCTAATTTTTCTCCATTGTTAAATGTAACGTCATATATTTTATTTCCTACTTCGTTCATCGGATCAAATTTAAATGTGAATCCCGCTACATGAGGAAATGCTCCCCTTGCATCTGGATAAGATTGGATACCATTTTCAATAGCATCTTTTAGATCTTGACCAGTTATCTCTTTTACCACCACATAGTTTCCAAATGGTAATACCGATATGATGTTCCCTCTAGTGATTGTTCCTTTTTGGATAGAAGCTCTTATTCCACCACCATTAGTTATTACACCTTCAGCTCCTGTTTTTGCTAACATAGCCTCTGTGATCATATCTCCTAAGTTAGTTTCTCCAGCTCTTACATCATTTCTTTCACCATCTAAAAGCACTGGAGTCTCTCCAACAACTACAGATGTGATCTTATCATTTTCTGTATTCACTTCATCTATGATAGCTCTTACTGCTTCATCTTCCTTAACATTTTCCATTGCATATTCTTTAGTAAATAATTTTGCTGTCTCTGCTCTTGATCCATCTTTACCTAATTTAACCGTTACTTCACCTAAGTTTTTATCATAGAATCCTGATTGAACAATCAAAGTATCTCTTACTAACTGTCCATTTTCTAGAGTAGTATGACTATGTCCATCTACTATTAGATCTATTCCATCTACCTCTTGAGCTAATTTAATACTTGTATAAATAGAATCTTCATCCAATCCTAAATGTGAAAGTGCAATGATGTAGTTTACACCTTGAGCTTTTAGAGCTGTTACAGACTCTTTAGCTACTGCAATAGGATCATCAAAGGTAACCGCTTCTACATTGGTAGGATTCGTCTTATACGCCGTCTCAGGAGTTGCTAAACCAAAGATACCTATTCTTACACCATTTGCTAAAGTTTTGATTGTATATGGTTTAAATGCTTTTTCTCCGGTATCTTTATAAGTAAGGTTTGATACTAACACTGGAAAATTCATTGTGTTTTGTAATTTTTCAATTCTATCTAATCCGTAGTTATAGTCATGATTTCCTGTTGTCATAGCATCATAACCCATCTCATTCATAACTCTTACTACAGACGCACCCTTAGTCAGGGCTGCGAATACAGTTCCATGAATTGTATCCCCTGCATCTAAAAATAATACGTTGGGATCTGCAGCTCTGGTCTGCTTCACTATTGTACTCACTCTAGCTAACCCCATTCCATCATATTTTCCTGCATCTACCCTTCCGTGAATATCGTTTACATGCATCACTTTAAATTCTACATCTTTATCCACTACTAATTTTTCTGTTGCCACTACATCTACCTTGTCCCCGTTTACCTTACTAGGTTCATCTGTTTTTGTAGTTTTTCCACATGCTACCACTAAAAGTAACATCATTGCCAATAAAATCTTAACAAATTTTTTCATGATCATTTTCCTCCCTATTTATTTATATATATTTAAAAGGTACAGATATATTCTGTACCTTTTTAAATTTAATTTACAGGAATTTTCAGTTCTTCCCCAATTATTATTCTATCTGCATTTTTTATATTTTTATTTTCTTTTAAGATTTCAGAAATTTCAAGGTCAAATTTATTAGCTATAGCTCCTAAAGTATCTGATGATTTCACTGTATATGAAATTATTTCTTTTGAAACAACATAATCTTTTAAATTAATAGATTTAACATTTAATGTTCTTCCATCAGCTGATCTAGGAATAACGATTTCTCCTGCTTTGATCATATCATAGATAGCATCTCTTTGTGGATAATCTAATTTAACACCAATTATTTGCCAATTATTATGCACCATAGGCTCTAATTTTCCGCCTTT
>DAOUPY010000004.1 GCA_030625925.1 Fusobacteriaceae bacterium
GATAATGAAAAAATTAAACACTAAAAATGTAACATTAATTTCTAGTGCCAGCCATATTAGAAGGGGGTTATCAGTATATAAGGAAGTTTCTGTAAGAGAAAACTTAGATATTAATTTTGATAACTTAGTATATTTAGACTATGATTCTGTAGAAGAAGCAATGAAAGTATCATCTAAAGAATATATGGTTGTTTATAGAGACACATTGAGAGCTTCTGGGTTATGGAATTATCCAGGAATCCAAAGATAAGAGAACATATTAGATAAAAAAACGTCACGAAATTTTTCGTGACGTTTTTTTTCTAAAAATATTTATTTATTTCTTCTTGTTTTTTCTTTTTCTAAGTAAAATTAGATCCCTTAAATAATTCTCATCCTTAGCCTCTAACCATTTTTCTTGGAAATGTTCATCTTTAATTAGTGTTGCTATAGATGCCAGAGTCTGCAGGTGTAATTTATTTAATTTAGGGCTGCTGACAAATAAAAATACAGCTTTTATTTCTGGATGTTTTTCACTGAATTTAATTCCATCTTTACATCTAAACACAGCCATATGGAATGTATCGATATCTTCTATAACAATATGCGGGATAGCTGTAAATCCGGATATAGCAGTGGTTATCTCATTTTCCCTTTCAAAGAAAAGATTCTCCAATTCCAAATTATTTTTCCCTAAGATGGTAGAGAATTTTTCAGCTTCTACCTTAATTAACTCTTCTAAACTAGTAAAACCTTTTAGATCTACAATGGGAGCTTCCATGACTATCCTATCAAATTCTGTAAGTTCAACATCATCTCTTTGATGAATAATATCCCGAAGTTCGCTTTCTAAATTATGACCTAATTTGAGGTTATCAGTAATTCTGATTAAAAGATGTAATAATGCATATTCTTTACTAGAATTTTTCTTTCCGTAGATAAAATAGATAGCTAAACTGATAAAAATAAGACCTATACTAGATTCTATAGCAGCTATTCCCAATTGAGCTATAAAAGATATAAATACAAATATAGTAAATATCTGAATCCATGGATATAGAGGGGCTATAAAAGAAGGTCTGTAATTTGATAGATTACTCTCTCTGATGATGATCACCGATAAATTGGTAAGAACATAGGTCATTAATATAACGGCTGATGCTGTCTTAGCCAGTGTTTCTAATGGTAACAATAAAGATCCGACCATAAGCAGCCCTGTAGATATAATAGCCACTGTAGGAGTTTTAAATTTTTTATTTACCCGGCCTACAAATTCAGGAAATAATTTATCTCGGCTCAGTGCCAGTGGATACCTAGACGCTGCCATAATCCCTGCATTTGCCGTAGAGATAAAGGCTAAAAGGGATGCTATAGTGAGGACTATATATCCAGGTTTTCCTGCTAATACCCTGGCAGCATCAGCAATAGGAGTCAGTGAATTGGCTAACTCGTCTCCAGGTAAAACTCCTACAGTAACAAATAATGTAGCTGCGTAAACTATAGTTATAACCGTAATTGAGGAAATCATTCCTTTAGGAATATTAACTTTAGGGTTCTTTACCTCTTCTGAGATAGAAGCAACTTTTAAAAGTCCACCAAAGGATACAAAGATAAAGGCTGCAGTAGATATTGTAACTCCAGCTCCTAGTGATGAAAAAGGTCCGCCGCTAGTAACTAATTCTAACTTATTATCAACTAAATCATATATTTGAATAAAAGGAGTAAAAAAATCAATATTTATATTAAATATTCCAACGGCTATAAAAATTCCCATTAAAAATAGTAAGCCTGTAACTAAAACAACCTCAAAGGTACTTGCTATCTCTACTCCTATAATATTTAAAAATAAAAAGACAGAGGTAACAGCAGCAGATATAATAACCAGAGTCTGATGATCCAGATCTCCTCCGTATATGATTCCACCGATAACTCCTGCTATACCAAAAATTGCAAAAGCAGTTTTCAAGCAGATTGCAAACCAGCTGAGGACTCCAGAGATAGTCCCTATGAGAGGACCCAGAGTTCTCACGATAAAAAAGTAATCTCCGCCGGCTTTTGGCATGGCAGTGGTAAGTTCAATAATAGATAATATTCCCGTAAAAGCAATTAACCCGCCTAATATATAACCAAAAATCATCATTGGCCCTGCCTTACTAAAGGCTATTCCAGGCAATATAAATATCCCTGAACTTATCATAGCTCCAGATGAAATACTAAATACATCCATGTATCCAAGTTCTTTTTTTAGTTCCACAATATGCCTCCTTTTTTTAATAATAATTATGAGTATACTTCATTTCCATGTTATTCCAAACGAAGCTATTGTTAAAATTAAACTGATAATTCTAAAGTTATTCTTAAATAAAATTGGTTGAACTCAATGTTTAAAGTTGTTATATTTTTCAACAGATCAGGAAATTCAAAATTTATTTTGCTGATCAAAGAATGAATTTTTAAGATAGCTTTTTTCTGTTGGGGTGGAATTGAAAATTATCTCTTTTTAATTGCAGATATTGTTTGGCTAAACCAGCCACATAGTCTCCTAAGGATTCATAAAAATCTGCCAGCCCTAGATAATGTCTAACCTCTAAAACTGATTTATTGGAATCGCTGTGTCAGACATTCGAAACATCCCGTAAAGGAAGATACTTAAACCACTGACAGTATTAAATAATATCTCTAATGTCATCTCCATAGGATCACTCCTTTAATATCTCTCAACCTTATTTTTAGATTATTTATATCGATCTTTCCTAAGAAAAAATTATATTTTATTTTACCGTAGATTATTTGCAGTTTCTGATCTTTAATATAGTAAATCTTATAAAATATTCCTTTTTTTAACCTATATTTGGATGTTTTTTTCTGGTTCCATAGATAATCTAAGTAATCTAAATATAGTAAAGCCTTATCTTTTAAGTATTTTTCATAGAGATCTATGAGATTTTCAATATCTATATTTTTATAATTACCTATATGCTTGTCCTTGTGAGTTTGAATATCGTAAGCTGTTTCTAAAATTTTAAGCTGAGATGATGTATAGAATTTTGTGGGGAGGAGACTGCTCTTTTGGTTATTGCAACTTTTACAAAGAAGAACTGCGTTATATTTTTCATCTGTTTTTAAACCGTAGCCGAGAGAGAGAGGCATATGATGATCTATTTGCAGGTTTTTTTTACTCCCGCAATTAAAACAACGATGTCCGAATAGATGTTTTATCCATTGGCTGTCAGCGTAGGTAAAGTTTGAATCTATAATTTTATGTCTCTCATACCTCTTTCCCTTAATTTTAAAAATTTTATAAATTCTTTTTTCAGTAACATTAAAGGGGACCTTACTCCTAAAATCCCCACAAATTATTCTATATGCAGCCTGTTCTTTTTTTTCAAGAAGTTCATCTATCCCATAAAGTTTCCTCCTATATATATTTATACCCATTTTTTCTCAGCCACCTACGGTAAGACTTAGGATCTTCAATATATTTTTCTATATATTCCCAATATTCCTTAGAATGGTTGGGGTGTTTTAGGTGTCCTAGTTCATGTACCACTAAATATTCAATGACGTTTAGGGGCATTTTTATAAGGTTGAGATTGAAAGTAATAGTCCCGCTGGAATAACAGATTCCCCAGGCAGATTTTAATGGTTTAATCTTTATTTTCTTAGGATAAAGTTCCATAAGTTTAGTATATTTTTCAAGGTATGTCTCTAAAATCCTTTTTATTTTTTGATGATACCAATGATTCAAGACCGAATTAAAATCTTTAGAAGTATTGAAAATTATATTTTCTTCCTCTATCTTTATGGGGATCTTAGATTTTTCTATTTTCCAAAGATAGAGTTTACCCAGGTAATAAATTCCTGAATTATCATCTACAGCTGAATATTTTTCCAGTTTTTCTTCTATCCAGGCATATTTATCCTCTAGCAATTTTAATCCGTAGGAATAGGAAATCCTCATGGGAATATTCAAAATGATCTCCATAGAAGGTCTAACCTGGAGGGAGATATTTTTTTTCTTTTTTTTGATTATATAGAGCTCTCTTTCTTTATTTCCGATAGTTATCTTATATTTTTTTCTCATTTCTTTCCTATAAGCAAAAATAAAGGATATTTTTTCTCATTTTTTTCTATAATAAAAATATTTTCAACTATCTTTACCTCTTTAAATCCTGCATCCTTAAAAATTTCCTCTAAAAAATCATTTGAGAATCCTAAGAAGTAGATTCCATCTAATGAACCATGAAATGAACCATCTTCTTTCATTAGATCTGCAATGGCTATAACTCCATTAGGGTTTAAAGAATCATATAATTTTTTTGCTAATTTAGTTATGTCTTCGATGTGGTGCATAACCATGGAACTCATAATCAAGTCAAAGGTCGAAGTGATTTCAAATATTCCTGTAAGTTCTGTAGTTAAGTTTTTATAATCTTTGCCTTTTTCTTTTAAAATGTCTAACATATTAGGAGAAAGATCTATACCATGAACTGCTCCGACTTTCTCTATTAATGGAAAAATTAGCAGTCCAGTACCACATCCAAAGTCCAAAATGTTCATATTTTCATCTAATTTTATATTGTTTTTTATCGATCTGGCGATGGCATTGCTGCGTTCTATTTTTGACTCTGTATCCCAATCTTTTGCACGCTCATTGAAGTTACTCATATTATATCCTCCTAATTGAACTTTCGTAATGGTGCACGCATTAAAAACCATAGAGTTTGCCCGCCTCCGGCGGGCAAACAGCCATAATTTTTCTTTAAAATCCTCCAAACACTTTATTTTAAATATAATTTTAAAGAAAATAAGAATTACACCTTAATATTATTGTGGACTTTATAAGCGAGATGCATCAGCTCTTAATTATTTTTTCTAATATAATTATACAATAAAAAAGCCATAAACAAATGATTTTGTTTATGGCTTTTGATTTATATTATGAAACTTCTAATTCTGCCTCTGTTGGTTGTGCACTTCTACCTTTTATTCTTATATCATCCCAAAGTTCAAAATCACCTTTAATTCCAATTTCATTAGGATTGAAATCCCAGTTATCTTGGGTTCCGTTTTTCATTCTAGCTTTATAATCTTTTAAACAGATTATAGCTGGTTTAAACATAATTAAGATACCTACTATATTAACCCATGCCATCATTCCTACACCAATATCACCAAGTGTCCAAGCTAGACCACCAGACATAATTGTACCTAGGAATACAAATCCTAAAAACAGTATACTTAATATTTTTCTGATTTTCTTACCTGAAGCTTCGTCTCCGAATAGGTAGACTGAAGCTGTGTCCCCATTCCAGAAATAAGCTAGGATTGTTGTAAATGCAAAGAACATGATAGCTATAGCTACAATATAAGCTCCATAACCAATACCAGCATCCAATGCTGCAGTTGTATTAAGAGGACCAATAGTAGAGACTGTCATCTCAGCAGAAGATCCAAATCCTGAGTAGATCTCCTTTCCAGTCGGAGCGAAAACTTTATATGCACCAGTGATGATGATCATCAATGCAGTTGCTGTACACACGAATACAGAATCAATGTAGATAGAGAAAGCTTGTATTAATCCCTGTTTAGCAGGATGTGAAGTATCAGCGGCAGCAGCAGATGCAGGACCAGTACCTTGCCCAGCTTCATTAGAATAAATTCCTCTTTTAACTCCCCACATAACAGCACTACCTACGATACCAGCAAAGGCTTCATGCTGCCCAAATGCAGATTTAACCATTAATACTAATGATGGAATAATACCTTCAACATTTAAAGCTAATACTATAAGAGCCACAATGATATAAGCTACAGCCATAAATGGAACTACTACACCGGCAAATTTAGCGATCCTCTTAGCACCACCAAATATAATTATTCCTAACAGTGTAACTATTACTAATCCAGTTGCCCATGTAGGGATACCAGTAGCTGTCTGCATAGATCCTGCAATTACATTAGCTTGCACAGAAGGCATAAAGAATGTCATTCCGGCTACAGTTACAACGGCAAATAAGTTACCATACCAAGCTTTACCACCTAATAAACCTTTTTTAAAGTAATAAGCTGGTCCTCCTCTGTATCCACCTTCAATTTTTTCCTTATATAGTTGTCCCAATGTAGATTCAACATATGATGAAGCTGCACCTAGAAGTGAGATAACCCATAACCAAAAGATAGATCCTGGTCCTCCTAAAGCAATGGCTGTGGCAACTCCTGCAATGTTTCCTGTTCCTACTCTTCCAGAAACTGACATACACATTGCCTCAAATCCACTTATTGAATCTTTAGATCTTTCTCCTGGTTTAACATCTTTTCCCATTAATAATCTTATCATTTCTTTCATCATTGTAAATTGTGCTCCTCCAATCTTTAGAGTGAAGAATAGTCCTGCTCCTAGACAAAGATAGACAAGCAGCGGTGACCAAATAATACCGTTTAACTGATTAATAAAACTTTCCATAAAATACCTCCGTTTAAATACAATATAAAATAATTGAAATTCGATCTGAATAATTGGAACAATAGTCTTTATCATTGGTAACAATTAAAGGATAGCACCCTATAAATGAGAAGTCAAACCTAAAAAGAAACACTTTATTTGTTTTTAGGACAATATTGCTTTGCTTGAAGTTATTGGATAGTGAATTTTTTATCTTACATATTGAGACAGAAATGTTATTTAGGTAACTTTTTTGTTGCAAAAATAGAGGTTGATTTTCAATAAAAGAAAAGAAATCCCTACTTATTAGTAGGAATTTCTTTTCTTAATGTTTATATATCATTTTATGCTCATATATTATTTTCACATAGGATATATATATATATATCTTAATGTTTAATTTTTTATGCATATAAATCAAAATAATAGATACTTTTAACATGAGTTCAGAACTTTATTTAACTTATAAAGTGAAATAAATAACAACATAATTAAAATATTCTTATTTTTTAATTATGTCAAAAAAATTAAAGCTTAATTCTTTTCTAGGAGTTTTTTAACTAAACGTTCACTTTCCCTCACAATTTCTTCGATCTCTAAATTTTTAGGGTATAGAGGTGGAAGGAATGTTAGGTCAACATTTGTAGACTTAGGGAATTTACTTCCAATAGGCATGGATTTATAAGCTCCATCGATGACAAATGGTTGAACTGGTATATTTAGAGTTTTACTTAAGATAGCAAAAGCTTTTTTAAATTTTGCCATCTCTCCATCCCTGCTTCTGGCTCCTTCTGGGAATATAACTAGGTTTTTTCCTTGACGAAGTACCATAGCAGCAGTTTGTAAAGTTTCACTTAGATTATTATCCACATCTAAAAGGATAATATTTCCATGATCAGCACCCCATTTTTTCAATGAATTGTTAAAATGCTTAGAGACAGCTAAGTAATAAGTGTTCTCTAAAATTTTCTTGTTTAGAGCGGTATTAAGTATAAAACCATCTAGAAAACTTTGGTGATTTCCTATGAATATTGTTGGCTGATTAGTTATATTTTCTAAACCACTTTTATTTATTTTAATGTATCCCTTAAAAAAAGGAGTTAAGATACATTTTGCAAATTTTAAAGTCGCACTAGATTTAGGGATAAAAACATCGATGTCTTTATTTAATATTTCAGACCAATCATTTTCTTTTTCTGTGATCTCTACTCCCTTGTCGTGTAAAAACTTAGACAGGTCATATAGAGTCGGATACTGAGAAAGTTCCTCTTCCATAATAGTAATATTAAATGTATTTCCGACAAATGATAATAATTCTACAAAATCCAAAGAATCCATTCCTAGATCTAATTCAAAATGATCTTTTGGTGTAGGAGACGTTCCTTTTAATTTTTCTATAAATTTTTTCAAGACTAGATATTCTTTTATAGTTGGTTCTTGAACTTTTTCTACGACTCTCTTTTTCTCCTCTAACAGATCCTTCAACTTAAATCTTCTGAGTTTTCCCAACCTTGTCTTAGGCAGTTCCTCCTGTACGATTTTGATATCTAATATTTTTCTATAATTAGGAGCTTCAATATTATATGGGTCTATAACATTCCATTTTATAGCTTCACTTATGTTTTTTATTCCCTCTTTTTCAATCACTGCAAAATTAGGATATACAATCACAACTAGATGATTTTTATGTTCAGTAACAGCTAATTCAGAAATTAAATTAGTTTTTTTCATAATATTATCTTCGATATCTTGCGGGTTGATATTTTTTCCATTTGGAAGAACGATCATTTCTTTTTTTCTACCTATAATATAGAGGTAATCATCCTTGATCTCTCCCAAATCTCCAGTATGAAACCAACCATCTTTATCTATGACTTCTGCTGTAGCCTCTGGTTTATTATAATATCCCTTCATGATGTTTTTTCCACGAGCAATAATCTCGCCATCATCGGCTATTTTCAATTCAACTTGTGGTAGTGCACCACCACAAGAGCCAGGTCTGATATCGTCATATCTAGTGAAGGTAAGGATTGGAGAGGTTTCAGTAAGACCATACCCCTCTAATAGTCTAAATCCAAGAGTACCAAAATCTTTGACTATTTGCGGGTCTATCTTAGCTCCTCCAGATACCATAACATGCATCTCTCCACCAAATCCATCTTGTACTTTTTTGAATATTTTCCTACCCAGTTCTATATTATTTGTTTTAGAAACTATCTTAAATAGTGTTCTAGGGATAAAATTTGCATTTATTTTTTCCATTATTCCCTTATGAAACATCTCCCATAGTCTAGGAACTCCTACAAATAATGTGATCTTATATTCCTGCAACGCACCTTTAATAGCGGCAGAAGAGAGGTCATCTAAGATAATAACTGTACATCCAACCTTTAGAGGAAGGATTAGATTTCCCATAATTGGGAGTACATGATGCATTGGTAAAAGGGCTAAAACACGATCTTTTTCCCTATACAAACCAACTTCAGCGATATTCTCAATATTGGAAAGAAGATTTTCCATAGTAAGCATAACTCCCTTGGGATCTCCAGTAGTACCAGAAGTATAAAGGAGTAAGACAGTTTGGTCTCCTACTGGAGCCTCCATATAATCTTTTTTACCTATGTATTTTTCCGGGACTTTCACTTCATCTAAGTTGATGATTGGGATCTCCAGTCCAGATCTTTTTAGACCTTCTACAGCAACCTCTAAGTTTTTATTACTGGTATACAGATACTTTGGCTTTGCATCGGTTAAAAAATATGCAATTTCAGAGGCACTGCTTCCTGCATCGACATTTATAGAAATACCTTTTTTTTCCCAAATAGAAAATACAGCATATGCGATCTCAGGTCGATTTTCTAAGAATACTAACACCTTGTCTTCTGGATTTTCTAATATTAACATATCTGAATAATATAAAATTCTTCTTACTAATTCTTTGTACGTAATTTCAGTTCCCTTGTATATTAGGGCTGGTTTGTCTCTTGAAATAATAAATTTCATGATATTCCTCCTAAACTTTTGATAAACATTTTTACTTATTATACTATATTTATTGGTGTAAAACAAATTGACTCAAATAAAAATAAGAATAAAGGAATTTTCTCACCTGCTGAGAAAATAAAATAGATTAAATATAAAAATTTTTAAATAAATTTACTAGGAAATAATGAGGAAAGAAGGTATAAATTATTATTATAATAAAATGTTTCATAAAGGGGGGCTGACCATGTATGCACAAGAAAATAATAGTCAATTAATTAACGTAGAGCACATCTTGCCAGAAAATTTAACAATTTTACCAATGCTAACAAGACCAATATTTCCAAATATTATGATCCCTATAACTTTTTCAGGGGAAGTTTTTTTAAAAACTATCAAGATGGTAGAGGAGACAGAAAATAAATTATTAGGTTTAGTTTTTGTAAAGGAATTAAATCAATTTGATATTTTTAAGTCAGAGCTATATGAAGTTGGAACAGTAGTAAAAGTTCACAAAATAACACCTCTTTCAGCTAATACAATTCAGATAATAGTCCAAGGGTTGAATAGGTTCGAGCTATTAAAAGTCATGAAGAAGGAACCTAATATCGTTTGGAATGTAAAATATGATAAAGGGGAAGAGGGTCCTCCGAACGATGAAATACGAGCCTATATGTTAGCAATCATGTCATCTTTAAAAGAAATTTTTAAGGTTAATCCAATCTTGCAGGAAGAATTGAAGTTACTCATGACCCAGGTAAATTATGAAAAACCAGGTGTACTGATGGATCTGATTACTTCTATGTTAAAAACTGAGAATAAAAACCTGCAAGAAGTTTTGGAGGAATGGGAACTAGCTAAGAGGAGTAGATTGATATTAACTATGTTGAAAAAAGAATTAGAGATATCGCATCTCCAAGAAAAGCTTCAAAAACAAATTGAAGAAAAAGTAAGTAAACAACAAAAAGAATATTTTTTAAGGGAACAATTAAAGTTAATAAAAAAAGAATTAGGCCTGGAAAAAGATGATAAAGAGACTGAAGTTGAAAAAATATTACAAATATTGGAAGGGAAAACTCTAAGTGAGGAAGCGTTAAAAACCGTAGAAGAACAAATAGAAAAATTAAAATTGTTAGATAGTCATTCACCGGAACACAATGTGGTAAGATCCTATCTTTTAGCCATAGCGGAGCTGCCATGGGGAGTTTATTCAGACGATAGTTTGGATATAAATAAATCGAGAAAAAAACTGGATGAAGACCACTATGGATTACAGGATGTTAAAAGTAATATATTAGAATTTATTAGTACCATTATGAAAACTGGGACTGTAAGCGGGGCTATCCTTTGTTTAGTAGGACCTCCAGGAGTAGGGAAAACTTCCATTGGAAAATCAATCGCAAATGCATTAAATCGTGAATTTTTTAGGTTTTCTGTAGGTGGAATGAAGGATGAAGCGGAGATAAAAGGTCATAGAAGAACTTATATCGGTGCCATGCCAGGGAAGATATTACAGGCTATAAAAAAAGTTGGAACGGCAAATCCAATAATAATGTTAGATGAGATAGATAAAATTGGGAATAGTTATCAAGGGGATCCAGCATCGGCTCTCTTAGAGGTATTAGATCCAGAACAGAATGTTGAATTTTTAGATCATTACCTGGATGTAAGATTTGATCTGTCTAAAATTTTATTTATAACCACAGCTAACCAGTTAGATACCATCCCTAGACCACTCTTAGATAGAATGGAAATAATTCAATTGCCGGGATATATATTAGAAGAAAAAGAAGAGATAGCAAAGAAATATTTGATTCCTCATCAAATGGAAGAGCATGGGTTAACGAAAAAAGAGATATCAATATCGGCTCCGACTCTAAGGGAAATCATTGACAAATACGCTAGAGAAGCAGGAGTAAGAGGATTAGAAAAGAATATTAAAAAGATTATGAGAAAAGCTACTCTGAAAATTGCCGAGGGAGAACATAAAAAAATAAGTGTAAATAAAAAAATATGGAAGAGTTTTTAGGTAAGCCAATCTTTACCACTGAAGAACTATATAATAAAAACGTACCTGGGGTTACATTGGGATTAGCCTGGACATCTATGGGAGGAGTTACTCTATATATAGAGGCACGTGTTATAGGTCATCAAGGTGGATTTAAGCAAACAGGTCAATTAGGAGATGTAATGAAAGAGTCTTCGATTATTGCTTATTCATATGTTAAATCTTTGATGTGTAAAGAAGACTGTGATAAAGATAAAAAAGACTTCTTTGATAAACACAGTATTCATCTTCATGTACCGGAAGGTGCTACTCCAAAAGATGGACCTTCTGCTGGAGTAACTATGGCACTTGCCCTATATTCACTGGCTAAAAATCAATCAATTAAAAACAATATAGCCATGACTGGAGAGATTACCCTCACTGGAAAAGTGTTACCTATTGGGGGAATACGAGAAAAAACAATAGCTGCAAGAAGGGTAGGAATAGATACATTATTAATTCCAAAAGATAATAAAACTGATTTTGACAGACTGCCAGATTATATAAAAGAAGGAATCACAGTACACTATGCTGATTATTTTGAAGATATATTAAAGGTAGTATTTTAAATTAACTATGAATTATAGAACGTATGACTGGATAGGTTTTATCTATACTTATGCGTTCTATATTTAAAAACAAAATTAAAGTCCTATAATGTATGAATATAAATAATTCCAAACAAAAATATAAAAATCTTAAATCTATGATCTCTGGAGGTTGAATAATGATTTTAATTCATGACAAACTGAAAAAATATATGGCTAAAAAAAATCTTAATATTATAAAAATCTCTGTTAAAGTTACTAAAGGCGGCTGATGTGCTGGACAGCAGACACTTCAGGTTGAAGCAATAGAAAAGATGGAAAATGAAAATGGGTTTACAAAATATGATGTAGATGGTCTGAATTTATATATCTATGATGGTCTGGAATTGACAGATGAAGTGGAAATTAAATACTTATATTCAATACCTATAATAGGAACTGTACTCAGTGCCAGAGGGTTAAGGATTAAAGATTAAAAAATAAGGAAGCTTTTGGGTTTCCTTATTTTTTAATTACATTGTATAATTAAATGCAAAAAAAAAGGTTATAAAACCTTTTAATAAAGACTTATAATTTATAAAAATATAGGGTAGATTTAATTCCATAAAATAGAAAGATTAAGGCAGGAATCTATTGGTATTTAAATTAAACTATTAACTTTTTATTGGTAATTTATAACCATTTTTTTCTAATATTCTGCCCATAGCAATACCGCTTAAGATAACAAGTGGGATAGAGGCTATAATACGAATAAGACTAAATTTCCAACCAAGAAATGTTGATTCAAATAGAATCATAGGAATACGACCAATTCCGACAGCACCCAAAAATGTAAGGATAACTGTTAAACGAGCACCCTTTTGATAAAGAGAATAAGCTATAGGAAATGCAGGCAGAAGACCACCAGCCATGGGAGCTGCCAAAATAAATACCCAGATAAAACTTTTAATACCGCCATCCTTACCAAGATGTTTTACTATTGTCTCTTTTTTCATCCAAACATCAAAAAATCCAATCAAAATAAATATTGCCGGTAAAATTTTTATCATTTGAAATGAAAAATTTCCAAAGTTTTTACCGATTTCCATGCCTGGAATAAATTTAATTAAAAATGAGATTCCAATAAAAATAATAAATGTTATTAAAAAAATTATTTTAATGGAAAATTGTTTCGTATTTTTCATATTAACCTCCCTTCTACAAACGAAAAGATTAATGCAATAATTAATGCCATAACTAAACTAATAAGATTTCTTAAAATAGCAAATTTCTTCCCAAAATACGCCTTTTCTATAGGAAAAGTAAGTACTCCTACCATCATAAGAGATGAAGAAAACGCTGCAATAACGCTGTACGATACACCTTTTTCTACAAGCATTTTACAAAGAGGATAAACGATAGGTCCTGGCATAACAGTAATTGCACCAATTATTGAAGCAATTGCAACACCAAAATAAGAATCTGAGCCACCAAGATAATTTACAATCAGACTATGTGGTATAAAATACAATATAATAGAAACCGATATTAGAATAGAAATAAATGGGAGCGTAATCTTCCATAACTTTTTCATGCCAACGATAAAAGCCTTTTTAGTTTTTTGCTGATCAATGAAAAAAGAAATTATTGTAACAATTACTGTTAAAAAATATATAAAATTCATAAATATTAATTCTCCTTATATTTCAAAATAATTGTTGCCAAAATATAAGATTAAGCAACAACTTTATTAAATTAATATATATCTTAATTTGTTCATATGATACATGATTATTTAATTAAAATCAAGTAATATTGAATTCAATTTAATCACTGATAAATGTCTGTAGTGTTATATAACGAAATGATAAAAAATAAAAGTCGATGGATTAAGTCAAAATGCCCTTTTAGAATATAAATTTATAATTAGAAGAATATTATTTTTTATTGTTATCTAGGAAATTATAAATTTAATTGTAAAAGAATATATATAAATAAGTGAAACAGTAGTTTTATAATCCCAATTCACTATACAAGGAGAAATTATGGAAAAAAGATTAGAAAAAAAAGATATAGTCTTAAGAAAACGGGACCTTGAAGGATATAAGGGAGATTACGGTCATGTAATAGTCATAGGAGGGAGTCCTGGGTTTACAGGAGCACCTGTGATTACAGCTAATTCAGCAGTAAGATCAGGAGCAGGTCTTGTAACTCTTTGTATAGAGGATAAGATTGAAAATATGATAATACCAAATCTTTTAGAAGCTATGAGCTGTACATTATCAAATGAGACAAAGTTTAAAAAATTACTAAAAAAAGCCACTGTAGTGGCTTTAGGACCAGGGATGGGAATGGAGAAAACCCTTAGTATTTTAAATTATACTCTGGCTAATTCCACTTGTCCTTTGGTAATAGATGCAGATGGAATAAATGTTCTGCATAAAAAGATGGAATTATTAAAAGGGAGAAAAGTAGTTTTAACACCTCATCTAGGGGAGTTTTCAAGACTCACTGGGTTGGATATAGAAAAAATAAAAAAAGATAGATTAAACATAGCTAGAGAATTTGCCCAGATTCATAATGTGGTTTTACTTTTAAAAGGATATAGGACTCTTATTACCGACGGGAAGGAAGTATACATAAATACAAGTGGAAACTCTGCCATGGCAAATGGAGGGATGGGGGATTCTCTTACAGGGATAATTGCCTCTTTAATAGCACAAGGATATGACGTATTAGAAGCTGCCTGTATAGGAGCCTATATCCATGGTTATATAGGGGATGAACTATCCAGGGAAAGATTTTGTGTTACAGCAAGGGATATAATAGAATATCTGCCTATATATATGAAAAAATTTCAAGAATAAAAAAATTTTATTTTATATATTGGTATCATCTCATAAAACGGCAATAGAATATTTTGAAATAGGAGCTGTTAACTTAATAAAAATTGTATTCTTTCGTCATTTTTTATATAAATATGATAATTATACTTGTAATTTAATTTAAATTACAAGTATACTGTAGGTATAATTAAATTAACTATAGGGGAGAAGATATGCTTAGGATAAAAAGTTTAACTGTTGTAACTGTTTCAAGTATGCTAGTTTTTGTACTTATGTTTTCTTATTTAAAAAAATCAATAGATAGAGATTATAAAAATTTAGAGATTCTTAGATCAAAATCTATATATCATTTGATAGACCATGAATTTCAAGGAATGTATAAAGATTTAGAAAAAATTAATACTGACTGGAGTAAGTGGGATGATACTTACGAATTTATAGAAGGAAATGACAAAGTAAGGGAAATATTTATAAAGAGTAATTTAGATTACGGAATATTATATGGAATATTATCTGATTTAAATTTAAATTTCATTATTTTTCAGGATGACCACGGGCAAATCTTATATCAACAGGCTTATGATGATTTGGGAGATGATAAAATTCCTAGGGAAAAAATTGACCTGATAACAAAAAAAATATCTGATTATACAGAGGATACAGGGCTGGTAGTTGTAGATGATAAAGAGGTTTTAGTCTTTTCTAATTTGAAGATAAGCGATAGTAAGAATGTGAAAAAACCAAATGGTAATTTAATAATGGGTTATTTTTTAAATGAAAATAGGGTTGCTGCTATAAAAGAAAAATTAGGAATTCAACTTGCTATGGCTGGGATTACTGAAAGATCAGAAGTCCCGTATAATATCAATATAGGTAAGAATAAAATATATAATAAAATATATATTTCAGCCTCTTCAGGGGAAAGTATTGTTTTTGATAATCAAAGAAATGCTGATATATTGATCCTAGGGAAGGAAAATATAAAAAAATATGTGATTATGTTATTTGTTAATTTTATAATCTTAATATTTTCAATTTACATTTTTATGGAACATATCATAGTAAGAAGATTGAGAAAGATGGATCAGTCGGTAAAGGAAATTATAGAATGTCAAGATTTGGGAAAGCGTCTTAAGATTAGAGGTAAAGATGAAATTGGTAATTTAGGGAAAAACATAAATAATTTATTAGAAGACATTGAACTTATGAAGGAAAGGTTATATAATCTGGCTGCCTATGACGTGATGACTGGAATTTTAAACAGGCATACGGGGGTGGAAAAATTAGAAAGAAACTTTAAAAAAGCTCAAAATGAAAATAGAATTTTTACAATAGCTTTTCTAGATATAAATGACTTGAAATATGTAAATGATAGGTATTCCCATGAAGAGGGAGATGAATTGATTAAAAACATTGTAAAAATAATAGAAAAAAAAGTGAAATCAGATGATGTTTTTTTGAGATTTGGAGGAGATGAATTTATCCTGGGGTTTAATAGATTAAATTTAATAGAGACAAAACAGCTATTTAATGAAATTGAAAGAAATATAGAAAAATATAATAATGAATCTAAGAAAGAATACGCACACAGTATCAGTATAGGAATAGTAGAATGTCGAGAAAATAAAACTTTAGAGGAATATGTCAACATTGCAGATATCAATATGTATGAGAATAAAAGAGCTAAAAAAAAGTTTCCTGAAAGAATATATGTTGAAGAAAATTAAAAAGGCAACGTGACGTTTCATCTATACTATTGAAAAAAGAGGTATTTTCATACATACCTATCAAGCTAAAATAATTCAAGGAGTTAATTTATATAATTAGCTCCTTTTTTTAATTTTGTATGTTAACTTGGGATATTATCAATTAATTTTAAGTATTACAAAAAAAACACTTGCAAAAATGTCTAAAAAATATTATTATTTTTATGAGTTGGTTCTTAGTAACTTTTTGTTGCTAAGACCTTTTTCTTTTTATCTATAATCTTTCTTATTTTACTATTCAAGCGTTCGAACCTTTTGGAACATTTTAATAAATTTAAAAATCCATCTAATATTTGCAAAGAACTCTTTAAAACCCTGCGAATACTCATTTCTTTTGGAAAACCATCATAAATATTTTTAGTAATTTCAAGTAATAAAATCATTTTAATTAATGTAGCATATAGATGTGTTTCTATTCTTTCTATTTTTAAATTCTTAATTTTATCTAATTGGAAATCTGATTTAAAAAATTTGAAAAGAAGTTCTATTTGCCATCTTAATCTATATATTTCAATAATTTGATTAAGATCAATTTCTTTTACATTTGTAATATAGCCGCTTATTTGTGCAGAATCTCTAGCTAATTTAGATACTGTTTTTCCTCTTTCTTCTCTTTTTTTTATCTCTTTCAATTTTTCTTGAATAGCACTCTCTTCAAGTTTTGTGACAATAATTCTAAAAGACTGTTTAGGTTCATGACTTCCAACTAAAAAGTTATACTCTCTTGTTTCGCTTGGCTTTAAATCATTACCTAGTGCTCCAGCATTTGTTACTAGATATTTAGATTTAACTAACATTTTGCCATTTTTACCATATTTAGGTTTTGGATTTAAAGAAAAAAGTCTGGTTCCTGCCCTCAATCTTGAAATGAAAAAACTATTTTTACTATCAATAATATTAAAATCATCAAATTTAAAATATCCTAAATCCTTTAAGACTAAAGAATTATCAGATAATTTATCATAGATATGTTTAGAAAAATTTTGTTCATTTTTTCTTCCATTACTAAATTCAATATTTTCAACAGAATAATTTAAAAGCTCCATAAGAAGGTTAATTTTAAGTGTCGCGGGATTCGTTTGAGTAGTTCCTTTATATACATCTTTTAATTTAGGATGTAATTTAATTTCTGTAGAATCCATTAAAAATATTTTATTAAAACCATGACTTTTAAAGGCTTTTAATAGATGTGGTTGTTGCAACTCACATAATTTAATGAAAATCCTTTTGAAAAACTCAATAGAAGTTAAATTATATCTCTGATCGAGTGCTTGTGGTGAAACTTCAATATCTTTTCTTATTTCAAGATACGAGGTCAGCTCTTCTAAAGTAGATGTACAAATATTGTTCCCGCTAAAACAGTTAAGGTGAAGAAATTCTAA
>DAOUPY010000504.1 GCA_030625925.1 Fusobacteriaceae bacterium
CTAGAATGTTTTTTAATACGGAATTTCTGATCATATGGGTATATATTTCTCTGTCTAAGCCGGCTCTTTTCCCATATTTTATCAGCCGAGCTCTATAATTTTGTCTGGAAACACTGGAAAATATCTTGGTATTTTTATTTCTCAAAGCATCTCTTTTATCTTCTATAAATATCTGTAATCGTTCACTTAAAGAGCTGTCCAAAGGGATCTTATTTATCCTAACTCCCTTAATTTGAGTGATGACCTTGTAATCTTCTGAGATTACATCTTCACACCTGAGATCCAAGATCTCTGAGATTAAAATACCGGTATCATAGAGGATATCCAAGATCAGTTTATCCCTGTATTCTTTGGGAGAATCATCCATGACGTCCCTCAATTTCTCTATCTCCTCCAGACTTAATATTTCTAAAGTTCTTTTTTCAGGAGGGAGATTTTTTATCTTTTCCATAGGCAGACTATTAATTATACCATTTTTGTAAAAATATTTTAAATAACCTCGAATAGATATTATTTTTCTGTTGATACTGTTGTTAGAATAGACTTTTTTTAGATCTTTAATAAAGTTTAAGATGTCCTCTTCTATTATTTCGTTTAGAGGTTTATAACTAATAAAGATAAAAAAATCATCTATATCTTTTTTGTAGGCTTCGCAGCTATTATAACTAAAGCTGCTATTTTTCATATGTTTTTCAAATTCTTTATATCCTGGTACCTTACTGAGCATTTTCTCGCCCCCTCAGCAGATCTTTTGCATGATTTTTCACACTTTCACTGATCTGGTCTCCTGCTAACATTCGTGCTATCTCATCTATCCTTTGTTCAGGACTTAGGTTTTTTACTGTGGCTATAGTTTTTCCCCCGATATTTTTTTTCTCAATATAAAACTGCTGGCTGGCCTTGGCTGCGATTGCAGGGGAATGGGTTATACAAATGATCTGAGCGTTTTCCCCAATATCATATAGTTTATCGGCTATCTTTCTCACTGTTTCTCCTCCTACTCCAGTATCGATCTCATCAAAGACCAATATAGGAATATTATCCACAGCTGAAAATATCACTTTTAGAGCCAGCATGATCCTGCTCATCTCTCCACCAGAAACTACCTTAGCCAGTGGTTTCACCTCCTGGCCCAGGTTGGGAGCAATCATAAACTCTACTATATCCATACCTGATCTAGATATTTTTTCATCGACCTTAAAATCGACTCTAAACCTGGCGTCTTTCATATTTAAATAGATCAGCTGAGAAGTTAGGTTATCTTCAATCAGCTTAGCTTTTACCTTACGAAGGGCAGATAAGTCAGCAGCTGCTGCCTTATATTTTTTTAGGAGATCTTCCATCTTTTTATTTAATTTTTTCTCTTCAAAATCACTTTCATCCAGAAGATCCAATTCCTTTCTAATCTTATCCCGGTATTCTAAAATTCCTGAGATATCTTCCCCATATTTTTTTTTAAGATTATTTATCTTATCTAATCTGTCTACTACAGCATTGAGCCGGTATTCATCTACATCCATATTATCCTGAATATTTTCTATACTGTATGTGAGGTCTTCAACTTCGTAGTAGATTTTTTCTACTTTTTCAAAAATAATCTCGTAATCTTTACCATATTGGGAGAGGGACTCCATATTTTTTTTTACATTGTGGAGTAAAGAGGTGATGTTGACCTCTCCTTCACTGATACTAGAGTAGGTATTTTTTAATTTTTCAGTAATGTTGCCGGCATTAAAAAGGATCTTATAGTCCTCTTCTAATTCTTAATCTT
>DAOUPY010000523.1 GCA_030625925.1 Fusobacteriaceae bacterium
AGGGAAAAAATGAAATGTTATTCAGAATGAAACCTGAGTTAAAAACAACTGATGATGTAAAAGCCCTATGGGAAGCTATAAATGATGGAACTATCGATACTATTGGTACTGATCATGCCCCACACCTGCTTTCAGAAAAATTGGAGAAGGTAACATTTGGGATTCCAGGAGTAGAAAACTCATTACCATTGATGTTAGATGCTGTATCCAAAGGGAAAATTACTTTATCTAAACTAATAGAGCTCATGTCTATAAACCCCGGTAAAATATTTGGTATAAAAGACAGGGGAGAGATCAAAGAGGGTTACTATGGGGATCTTGTAGTAGTAGATCTAGAAAAAAAGTTTATCTTGGAGAATAAAACTACACTATCAAAATGTGGATGGACTCCATTTGATGGATATACAGGCTACGGTAAGATTGAGACTACAATAGTTAATGGAAAAATAGTATATAATAAAAATCAAATAATTGAAAACACAGGGAGTGAGATTGAATATGAATAATGCCAAAAAAGTAGCTAGAGCACTATTAAAAGTAGAAGCAGTAAGGTTAAACGTAGCAGAGCCATTTACATTTGTATCAGGGATAAAATCTCCTATATACTGTGATAATAGAAAAGTTATTGGTTTTCCAAAGGAAAGAACAGAAATAGTCGATGCTTTTGTAGAAGCATTAAAAGATAAAGATTTTGACATCTTAGCAGGAACTGCAACAGCAGGAATCCCATGGGCAGCCTTTGTCGCGGAAAAGATGAATAAACCAATGGCTTATATCAGATCTAAACCCAAGGCACATGGAGCAGGGAAACAAATAGAGGGAGCAGATGTAGAGGGAAAAAAAATAATCGTAATTGAAGATCTTATCTCCACTGGTGGTAGCTGTATATCAGCACTGGAAGCTGCCAGAAGGGAGGGAGCTAAAGATGTAGAAGTTATGGCAATATTCTCATATGAATTTAAAAAAGCCTATGACAGATTTGAAGAAGCTGACTGTAAGTGGGAAACACTGTCAGGATTTCCTGATTTGATAGAATTAGCAGTGGAAGAAAATTATTTATCTTCTGAAGATGCAGAGGAAGCCAGCCAATGGAATAAGTCTCCAAATACTTGGAAAAAATAATTTTTTTAACATTTGACCCTATAATTTTAATTATAGGGTCTTTTTAGTGGCTGGTTTTTTTCACTTTCTCTAAACATCAATAAATTCAACCTTTTTAATTAAATATTCGATTTAAGGCTATGATAAAACATAATGAGTGCATTTACACTTCACAACCTCTTAAAATCAAAATAAGAGCTTCATAATTATTTGGGTCTTTTCAGACCTATAGTCCGATTAATAAAAATATAGAACAATGATTAATGAGAAATTTATTAAAGATCATAATTCGGCTTACGACTCTATAAAATCCATAAAAAACATTAGATTTATTCTTTTTATAATGGAACATTCGTTTTTTAGTAAACATATGAAAGGTTTTATCTCTTTATTTTCAACGATTAGTTCCGAAAGTTCCAAAATAAACATTTTGGAACTTTCGTTGAAATATAATGGATTTTGAGGTATCATATAGTAGATTAAAATATT
>DAOUPY010000039.1 GCA_030625925.1 Fusobacteriaceae bacterium
ATCCATGGAGATATATCACAGGCTCAAAGAGAAAGAACTCTTAGAAAATTCAAGACTAAAAATATAAATATCTTAGTGGCTACAGACGTAGCAGCAAGAGGAATAGATGTAAATGACCTTACTCATGTAATTAACTACTCTATACCACAAGAAGCTGAGGCATATGTACATAGAATCGGTAGAACTGGTAGAGCAGGTAAAAAAGGTGTGGCTATAACATTTGTTACTCCTAGAGAGATGGGTAAATTAAGCAGAATAAAAAGAGTAGCTAATGCAGAGATTAAAAAATCAACTATCCCTGAAATAGAAGAAGTTTTAAAAGCAAAAAAAGAAAGTTTATATGCTTGTGTAGGAGAGATCATTTCAGAGAAAGATTTCTCAGTATACTCTGAAATGGCAACTGAACTAACTGTAGAAAGTAACCCTACAGATGTAATCGCAGCATTATTAAGACATGTATATGATGATGAATTCGATAAGGAAACTTATAGAAAAATCAGAAACAACATGAGATCAAATGAAAGAAGCGATAGAGGCGATAGAAACGATAGAAGAGATAGAGATGGAAGAAGAGACGGAAGAAGAGACAGAGACGATAGAGGAAGCAGAGACAGAGATGATAGAGGCGGTAGAGAAGGAAGACAAACTTTAGATAACCAAACTAGATTATTTATCGGAATGGGTAAAAAAGATAATTTAGATGCTAAAAAATTATTAGAGATTGTTAATAAAGAAGCTAAAGTTCCAGGAAGAAAGATCAAAGATATCAAAATTATGAATGAATTTTCATTTATGACAGTTCCGTTTTCTGAAGCAGAGGATATTATCCATGCATTAAACGCTACTAGAAAAGGTGGAAGACCATTAGTAGAAAAAGCTAAGAACTAATATTTTTTAAGGGGAGGGATTTATACCTTCCCTTTTTTAATGTTTTATTTTCTAGGGATATAGTATATAATGTAAGGAGTATCACTTAAAAAATTAGATTAGAACAATCGTTGAGGTTAGACTTGAAAGATTAAGAGGGAGTTGAAAAAATGAAAACGATAAAAATATTTATATTTAGTATAGTGATAATATTTTTTTTTGGAATGGGTACATATTATTATGAGATCCATATGAAAAAAATAGAAATAAAAAAAGAGGTTGAGTTTAAAAAAGGAGAAAGTGTAGGAGAGTTTCTAAATAAAGTAGGGATAGAACAAAATGTTTTTTTAAAGATATATTTTAGGACGTCAGGGATCTCTAGTGAGATAAAAGCCGGGCATTATAAGCTGGACAGTGAATATACAATATCAGAGTTTTTTAATCTCCTAAAAGAGGGGCGTTCTGAGATGATCAGGGTGACCATTCCAGAGGGTTTTACAGTGGAACAGATAAAAAAACTCCTAATATCGAAGGGAATGATAAGCGAAGAAGAATTTAAAAAGACTTTAGAGGAGGCTAAATTTCCATATATGACTCCTAACAATAACTTTGAAGGATATTTTTTTCCTGAAACATATTATTTCGCTGTAGGATCAAACCCTAAGTTGATAATAAAGACTATGTTGGGAGAGTTTTTAAGGAAATTCCCGGTAGAAAACCATGGTGAAACTAAAAAAGATAAGCAGGATTTTTATGAAAAATTGATTTTAGCCTCAATTATAGAGAGGGAAGCCGTATTAGATCTAGAAAAGCCTATCATTGCATCGGTATTTTATAATAGGATAAAGAAAGGTATGAGGTTAGAATCCGATGCCACGGTAAACTATATATTCGGATATGAAAAAAAAAGGATCTATTATAAGGATCTGAGGATAGAATCTCCATATAATACCTATCGAAATCATGGCTTGCCACCAGCTCCCATTGGGAATCCTGGAAGTTTAGCTATAGAAGCTAGCTTAAAGCCTGCTAGTACAGGATATTATTTTTTTGTAGCTACTTATGATGGGACAAATAGTCATCATTTTACAAAAACATATAAAGAACATGTGGATTATCAGAAAAAAAATAAAAATAAACCAAAATAAAGAAGAGGTAAATAAATATGAAAAATATAACACTTTTAGGGATAAACAGTAAGTTCGTCCATACAAATTTAGCTATCAGGTACATAAAAAAAACGATAGAACAGGTAGAGGGGTATAACCTTACCATGGTGGAAAGCAGCATTAATAATCAGCTGCCAAATATCATCAGAGAAGTAATAGAATCAAAACCCGAAATATTGCTGGTATCTACATATATTTGGAACAAGGAATTTGTATTTAAAATAATAGTAGAATTAAAAAAGATAAACCCTGATTTAAAGATCTATCTAGGCGGGCCAGAAGTGTCATATAATGCAGAAGAGGTCATGAAAATGTATACTGAGATAGACGGGATAATAGAAGGAGAGGGAGAAAAAATAGTAATGAATCTCCTGCAAAAAGAGGAAAATAAAGTTTTAGGTCTTTATTATAGGGAGACCCCCTCTGTCTTACCAGACATCCCCCCCTTGGATAAGGAGGAGAAAGAAAACCATGGGAAGATAAAGTTTAACGGGCATGAAGCTCCCATAGAAGATTTAGATATAATACCATTTCCTTATGAAAAGTGGGAATTGATGGAGAATAAAGGCAAGATATTTTATTATGAATCTACCAGGGGCTGTCCATTCAGATGTTCATATTGTATGTCCTCCATAGAAAAAAGTGTGAGAAGTTTTAGCCTGCCCAGGGTAAAAAAAGATCTTATGATATTTTTAGATGGAGGAGTAAACTTAGTAAAGTTTGTAGATAGAACTTTTAATCTGAAGAAAGATCACTATATGGAAGTATGGAAATTCTTAATAGAAAACTATAGACCAAACACTACATTTCATTTTGAGATAAGTGCAGATTTATTTGATGATGAGGTAATAGAATTTTTGACTACAGTGCCGAAAGATCTATTTCAATTTGAGATAGGGGTGCAGACTATCAATGACCGTACGATGAAGTTGATCAGACGTAAAAATGATTTAGAAAAATTATCGAAAAATGTACTGGCTATAAAGGATAATATCCATCTGCATCTTGACCTCATAGCAGGACTGCCGAAAGAAGATTTTGAGACCTTTAAGAGTTCATTTAATTATGTGTATGACTTAAAACCTGAGATGATTCAATTGGGATTTTTGAAAATCTTGAGAGGGACTGAAATATCCGGCCAAATAGAAGAATTTGATTATAAATACACGGAATTTCCTCCCTATGAAGTGATTTCTAATAGTGATATTACCTATAAAGAACTACTCAAATTGAAGGATGTTGAGGAAGTTTTAGACTTTTACTATAACTCAGGTGACTTTATAAAGAGTGTGGATTATCTGATAAGTAATTTTTATAGCACTCCATTTGAATTTTATTTGGATCTTGCTAATTTCTATGAAAAGAAAGGTCATTTTAAGGTGTCCCACAAAAAATTAGCCATCTTCAACTTTTTGGTAGATTTTTATAATGAGAAGAAGTTTGGAGAGCACGATAGAGAGGGAAAAATTAGATTTATAGAATATCTAAAATTTGATTATATAAACTTGGGGAAACCGGGGAAATATCCAGAGTGGTTTGTATCCTCTAAAGATAGAGACGCTTATCATGAACTGGTGGAAAAACTGGTGGAGGAATCCAAATTTAAAAACAATAGACAAGGGTTTAAAAATACAGAGATGGAGGAGTTTGATATAGACATCTTCACAGGTGAGATGAAAAAAACAAAATTGTTATTCATATATGAAGGAAAAGAAACTGAAATACAGGAGTGTTAGGATGAAATTACTCTATATATTTTTATTTGTTGGTCTGACAATTTATGGTAGTGAGTATATACAAGATGATTTAATAGTAGGAATCAATCGGTTTAAAGGGAAAAAAATACATATAAGCTCAGAGAATGGGAGTGCTATAGTAGAGATAAAATCAGATGAATATTATACCCATGAGATAAAACCTGGAAATGTTCAGACTATATCAATCAGCGGGGATAAGATAAAGTTTAAAGATAAAAGATCTTCTAAAATATATATATACAAGGGAACCCCTGAAACAATAATAAAGATCAGCCTGGATGGAAAAAAATTCAGCAGATACAGGGGAGACTTTGAATTTATCCCCTATAAAAACAGTGTATTGCCGCTAAATAGTGTACAATCAGAAGACTATATATATTCGGTAGTTCCGTCGGAGATAGGACATTATTTTCCTGAGGAAGCTATAAAAGCCCAGAGTTTAGCTGCGAGATCATATTTATATTATGGATTAAGGTATTCAAAATATAAAAATTTTGATCTCTTTGACAATGTGAATTCTCAGATGTACCTCGGCATGGACAGGGAAAATCAAAAGGTAAACTCATCTATAGATACTACCCGTGGAAAGGTGATATTATACGGTGGAAAACCGATAAATGCTCTTTACTATTCTACTAGTGGGGGGGTAACAGCTAATAATGAAGATGTATGGGGAGGGAACTCTACTCCGTACCTCCGGTCGGTCAATGATAGGGGGAATGAAACCAAGTCACCTAGACTAAAGTGGGAAGTGAAGATCTCTAAAAATGAACTTTCTAAAAGATTTGGATTCAAGGTAAAAGGGCTCAAAGTCATAGAGGTCAAAAGTAACAGAGTCAGTAAGATAAAGATTTATGGTGATAAAACTATAACTATAACAGGGGACAAATTTAGGAGTATAGTCGGATATGGGAAGGTATATAGTACGCAATTTAGGGTAAGATCCAGCAGAAATAACTTTGTATTTAACGGCAAGGGGTCGGGTCACGGAGTTGGAATGAGCCAGTATGGTGCTTATGGCTTATCTAAAAAAGGAAAAACCTATGAGGAGATACTGAAACATTACTATAAGGGTGTAAAAATAGAAGAATATAAGAGGGGAAATTAATTCCAAAAAACTTAGTCACTGATCAATACGAATATTACTGGTTAAAATAAGAGAAACTGAACCGCGAATGACGCAGAGGGAACGAATAAAGAGGAATTTAATGCTTTTATCTGTGTTGGATTAGGTGAAAAAAGGAAGTGTATTATGGATTTAAAAAAATTTGAAATATTAAATAAAGAAAAAGAATTGATAGAGTATGGAGATAAAATAATTGTGGCTATGTCTGGGGGACCAGACTCGGTGTTTTTATACAACCTCCTAAAAAAAATAAAAGATAAAATGAATCTTAAGGTGTATTTTGCTCATATAAATCATGGGCTGAGAGGAAAAGATAGTGATAGAGATGAAAAATTTGTTATAAAATTAGGAGAATCAGAAAAGGTACCTGCCTATACAAAGAAAGTTAATATCAAAGAATATGCTAAACTCCATGGTTTATCTGAAGAGGAAGCCGGACGGGAAGTGAGATATGGTTTTTTTAGGGAATTAAAGGATCAATTGGGAGCTACCAAGGTGGCCCTGGCTCATAATGAAGATGATGTGGTGGAGACCTTTATGTTTCGCCTTATCCGTGGGACATCTTTTAAAGGTTTAGAGGGGATCCCAGTGAAAAGGGAATTTTTTATAAGGCCTGTTTTAAATTATAGAAAGGAAGAGATCTTAAAATATTTAGATGGAAACCAAATAAGTTACTGTACAGATAAGACAAATTTTGAGAATATTTATACTAGAAATAAGATTAGATTAGATTTAATTCCATCTATAGAAAAAGAATACAATATTAATTTCAAGGAAAAAATAATAAATTTAATTTCAGATATAGGGGAGTTTAATGGTATTATTAATAGTAACTTGAAAAAGTACACAAAAGATGATATTTTAGATGTAAGGGAACTAAAAAAAGAGGAAAAGTTTATTCAACGGACCATTATCTCAGAATATTTGCAAAGATTCGATATATCTGTAAACAGAAATAAAATACTTGAAATACAAAAGCTTATTTATTCTGATGGAAGCAAGGAAATATATGGCGATTGCAGATACCGTATCAAAAAAACATATGATGTTTTAGAGATAGTAGAAGTAGAAAAAATAAAATTCAATGATCAATTAATTGGGGAATTAACTGTTCCTGGGAGTATTCTTTGGAATAATTATAGAATAAGTGCTCAATTAATTAATGATGATCAAAAATCCAAAGAAGAAAAAAATGAATTTTATTGTAAACTAAGAAAGGATGATGTTTTAACAGTTCGTTCAAGAAAAAATGGGGATAAATTTTATCCTGTTGGGATGAATGGAAGAAAAAAACTAAAAGATTTATTTATCGATCTGAAGATCCCAAAGGAGGAGAGAAATTCTGTTCCAATTATTACTAATTTAGATGAAATTCTATGGGTAGGGGGAATCAGAGGGGATAGGCGTTTTGAAGATTTAAAAAGACATACTGTAAAACTGAAAATAGAAAAAATTGAGGAGGTAGACTTCAGTGGAAAACAACAACAAAAACAACAATAATGATTTAAAAAAAGAAAAAAAGAAGACAAACTTAGAGGATAAAGATACTGAGTATAATGAATTAGAGGAAAGAAAGAATGAGCTTAAAGACAGGTTAAAATATGGTATGAGAAAAAAGACAAAGAAAAAAAACAAGAATCAAAATGGTGATAAGGATCCAAAAAAAGATCCAAAAAAGAAATTTAACTTTAAGACAGTGATAATGCTGTTATTTGTTGTTACAATAATTATGTCACTGCCGTCAATGATGGACAGTGCTAAAACGAAAGATCAAAAGATAATTAGTTATACAGAGTTTTTGAAAAAAGCTAACAATGGAGAATTTAAGGTAGTTCAAGAAAAAGAAGGTTATGTAATCGGAAAACAGAAATTAGAAGATACAGTAGCTGTCAGAGCCAGAATGATATCTAACAGAGTTTCACAAGATGCTAATCTTATGAAAGCCTTGACTCAGACAAGAGTTGAAATAAAATCTGAAGATCCGGCTAAAACACCACTTATCGTTCAAATACTTATCTCATGGTTCCCAATGTTATTGCTTGTTGGAATCTGGATATTTATGATGAATAAGATGAAGGGTGGAGGAAGTAGCGGTCCTAGTGTATTTAATATGGGAAAATCCAGAGCCAAAGATAATGGTGAAAATATTTCTAATGTTAAATTTGATGATGTAGCAGGTATTGAGGAAGCTAAACAGGAATTGGTAGAGGTTGTAGATTTCTTGAAAGAACCTGAAAAATACAAAAAAATAGGAGCCAGCATACCTAAAGGTGTCTTATTATTAGGAGCACCAGGAACAGGAAAAACTTTATTAGCAAGAGCAGTAGCAGGAGAAGCAGCAGTGCCATTTTTCACTATATCTGGTTCTGAATTTGTAGAGATGTTCGTAGGGGTAGGAGCTTCCAGAGTAAGAGATCTATTTAATAAAGCTAGAAAAGCAGCCCCTTGTATCGTATTTATCGATGAGATAGATGCAGTAGGTAGAAAGAGAGGATCTGGTCAAGGTGGAGGAAACGATGAAAGGGAGCAAACTTTAAATCAACTTTTAGTAGAGATGGATGGGTTCAGCAGCGAAGAAACTATAATAGTAATTGCAGCAACTAATAGACCTGAGATCTTAGACAAAGCTCTTACGAGACCAGGAAGATTCGATAGACAGGTTGTAGTAGATAAACCTGATATCAAGGGAAGAGAAGCTATATTACATGTACATATCAAAGGGAAAAAAATAGGAAAAGATGTAGATCTGCATATACTGGCTAAAAAGACTCCTGGATTTGTAGGAGCAGACCTGGCAAACTTATTAAATGAAGCAGCTATACTGGCAGCTAGACAGCATAGAGATGTTATTATGATGGAAGATTTAGAGGAAGCATCTGAAAAAGTATCTATTGGTCCTGCAAGAAAATCAAGGGTAACAGTGGAAAAAGAAAAACACATAGTTGCATATCATGAAGTAGGACATGCAATGATTCAAACTTTTTATAAAGACATAGTAGATCCTGTTCACAAGGTAACTATAGTACCGCGTGGGATGGCAGCTCTTGGTTACACAATGAGTTTACCAACAGAGGATAGATATTTGAGAAGTAAAAAAGAATATCTTGCTGATTTAAGGGGATTATTAGGCGGAAGAGCAGCTGAAGAGGTAGTCTTTGGAGATATAACAACTGGAGCTAGTAATGATATAGAAAGAGCTACAGGAATAGCCCATGCTATGGTAACTAAATTAGGAATGTCTGATAGATTTGGACCGGTATTATTAGATGCTACCAAAGAGGGAGATATGTTTCCAAATAAGATCTACGGAGAAGAAACAGCCAAATCTATAGATGAAGAGATCAGAAAGATGATCAATGAGGCCTATGATGAGGTTAAAACTACTCTCAGAGACAACTATGACCTTTTAGATAAGATATCTAAATCGTTATTGGAAAGAGAAACAATAACTGGAGAAGAACTTAATATTCTTATGGATGGAGGAGAATTAGAGCCATTAAAACCATTAGAGGATGTAGTTGCTAAAGGGCTAGATGAACTAAAAGAAGAATTAATTAAAAAGGAAGTAGAGGAAGAGATGGGAAAAAAACTAACTTCTGATTCAGCTGATTCTCCTTTAGAAGTTGGGGAAACTGAAACCGAGCCTAAAGATGAAAGTGAAATAGAAAAAAAAGATACAGAAGAAGAGAAATAATAGAAAAGGGTTACCTTAAAAAGGGTAGCCCTTTTTCTAAGAAAATAAAAATAGGGGGAAAAAATGAAAGAAAAAAGTTATGAAGTTTCTAAGATAGCTATAAAAATGGTACTTACAACTAGGGAAGAGGAAAAAAAATTAAAGGAAGAATATAAAAAAAATGGAATATTAACAGCAGCGGTAAATATAGGTGGAAAAAT
>DAOUPY010000568.1 GCA_030625925.1 Fusobacteriaceae bacterium
ACTTTTTTAGTCTCTTCTGGTATTTGAGGGGCTCTATCTTTTGGCTCCAATACTATATTATAAACCATTACCCAGTCACCTTTTTTAGCTAACATATTAGTTCCTCCTAAACCCCTTCTTCCTTTTTTATCCCTTTTTATCTTTGAATTAGAAGGAAGAGGGTAGTTATCATTTTTTTAGTTTAAAAATATTAATTAAGTTCTACCTCTATCATATCCCTGTAATCTCCTACTATACATCTAGGAATCGGCAGATCGATCATTGTTTTTAATCCAGGTCTAGAATTTATGATTTGCGGTATCATGTTGATACACATTGCGATAGTTCCTATACCACCGTCTATCTCAGGAGTGATTGCCATATTGATATTAGGAGTTCCAGTCAATGTGATATAGTCACCTGTTTCTACTCCTCCTAATTGCGGCTCTATTTGTTGAGGATGCACCATCTCTACTTTCTTCTCCCCTTCTACATATCCGTCTCCCAGCATAGAACACCCTGCTACATATCCTGCTTCTACTTTTATATACGGCGTTTCACGAGGAACATCTGTCACTATCGGAGCCATAGAAGTCTTTAGCGGTCCGTCTAATTTCCATCCTACTGCATCTGTCATCATATTTACAGATTCTTCAAATCCAACATGTCCTGCCAAAGTTCCTGCCTTATCCTGCTCTATGAAATCTTCCTTACTAAGCCCTACACCCTGCTCCTCCATAACTGCATGACCAAATGGAGACAGACTGTTTATTCTTTCTGATTTTATATGTGTAAGGTCTGTCATAGCACCTGTTAATGTCAATACTAATAGATCCATCATCAGCCCTGGATTTATTCCAGTTCCCAATATAGATACACCATTGTCTTTAGCTATTTTATCTAATTCCAATGCTTCCTTTGGACTCTGTGCCTTTGGATAAGACATCTCTTCCGCTGTAGATATTACATTTATCTTTTTTTCCAAAACTAACTTTAATCTAGGAAATGCTTTTTTTACAAATGAATCTGTAGCACACAGACACACGTCACAAGATTTTTCTTTCAATACCTCATCTATATTCCCATTTATATAAACTGGAGCTCTGTCGCCTCTGTTTACTCCTAAAACTTC
>DAOUPY010000006.1 GCA_030625925.1 Fusobacteriaceae bacterium
GAAGCTGACTGTAAGTGGGAAACACTGTCAGGATTTCCTGATTTGATAGAATTAGCAGTGGAAGAAAATTATTTATCTTCTGAAGATGCAGAGGAAGCCAGCCAATGGAATAAGTCTCCAAATACTTGGAAAAAATAATATTTTTAACATTTGACCCTATAATTTTAATTATAGGGTCTTTTTAGTGGCTGAATTTATTCACCTTCTCTAAACATCAATAAATTCAACCTTTTTTATTAAATGTTCGATTTAAGGCTATGATAAAATATAATGCATACATTTGCACTCCGAAACCTCTTAAAATCAAAATAAGAGCTTCATGATTATTTTGGCCTTTTCAGACCTATAGTCCGATTAATAAAAATATAGAATAATAATTAAGGAGAAATTAAATAATCCATAAAAAACTTTAGATTTATGTTTTTTATAATGGAACATTCATTTTTTAGTAAACATATGAAAGGTTTTATCCCTTTATTTTCAACGATTAGTTTCGAAAGTTCCAAAATAAACATTTTGGAACTTTCGTTGAAATATAATGGATTTTGAGGTATCATATAGTAGATTAAAATATTTATATTAAAACAATAAAACTTATAGGAGAAATTTATGGATATAAACCAATTAGAAGCTCTGAAAAAAAAACTAGAGGAAAATAAGGATGATGTGGTAATCAGCATCTTGTTAGAAGATAAGATTAAAGAACTTGAAAAGCAACTTAAGAAAGGAAAGAAAAAAAGAGCTGTAAATAGAGATATTAAATATTTGACAAATGCGGAATTTGACAGATTGATGTTATCTTTCCAAGAGGCTGAAAAATTATTTTATCTGGATAAAAAGAAGCAAAAATTTAAATTTTTCGAAAGAGATAAACTGATTTTCCTCTTGGCCTATGAATGTGGATTACGAGCAAGTGAAATTTCTAACTTAAAAAAGGAAGATTTCCATGAAAATAGTAAGGAATTATTTTGCAGGAGATTGAAAGGAAGCAGGAACAATACTATCCGTTTAACTAGGGGTACAAGCAAATTACTGAGCGAATATATGAGTTATGAAAACAATTCAAATTATATTTTTTTGAGCAGAAAATCAACACCTTTAAGCCGCCAGCACCTCACAAGATTATGTAAAAAATATTTTGATCTAGTGGATATCCCAAAAGAGAAACAACACTTTCACACTATAAAACACACGGCAGGAGTTCATTTGGCTGATTGTGGGCTAGACATAAAGGAAGTTCAGTACATTCTGGGTCACAGAAATGTTGAAAATACCATGATATACTTTGATTTCACATCTAAACAGCAAGGAGTTTTATACGATAAGTTAGGAAGAAATTAAAGGTTCTTTTAAATAAAAATTATTCCAACTAATTAAAACGAAGAGTATATATAAAAAAACATGACATTGCATCCAGACGGGCACAATCTAAGTCTTAATAAGCTTTTATTTATTCAATAAATTTCGCTGTTTTAAATTCCTAGGTAATAAAAAAAAGGAGATAAAATCTCCTTTTTCAATTTTTTAGTTCATCTTGTCGTTTAATTTTTTTCCAGCTTTAAACTTAACAGCTTTCTTTGCAGGAATAGTGATCTCTTCACCAGTTTTAGGATTTCTTCCTTTTCTTTCAGCTCTTGCTACTACTTCAAATTTTCCCCATCCGATAAAGTTAACTTCATCACCATTTAATAATACTTCTTCAACAGTTGTCATAAATGTGTCTAACTTTCTTTCAGCCTCTGCCTTAGATTCAAAATTTCCTCTCTCTGCAAATAATGCTACGAATTCTTTTTTAGTCATTTTAATACCTCCCATTTTTTATCCCTTATAAAACAAGGGCTTCAATGCTTCTATCAATTTATACCACATTTAATAAATGATTTCAACTTTTTTATATATTTATTGCGCTATTTATTATTAATGAAAAATATAAATTAGCCTAATAATGCTCATTTTTTTTTAAAAATAGTATGAAAAATTCGAAATCGGTGGTATATACTATAATATAAAACACAATATTTAGTAAAAACTAAATATAAAAAACTATATGATGGGGTGAAATTATTTTGAATGAAGTGAAATGGTTAGGAGAAGAAAACATTCTAGGTCAGGATATTTGGAGAAAAAAATATAAATATAGTGATGAAACTTTTAAAGAGTGGTTAGAAAGAATTTCCAATGGCGATCTTTTATTGAAGGAAGCTATACTCAATAAGGAATTTATTTTTGCCGGCAGGATATTAGCCAATAGGGGGCTGCATAAATTAGGAAAAAAGATAACTTATTCAAATTGTTATGTATTAACTCCTCCAGAAGATAATTTAGAGTCGATATTTGAAACGGCCAAGAAATTAGCTCGTACCTTCTCCTATGGTGGTGGATGCGGGATCGATATATCCAACTTGAGACCTAGGGGGACTACAGTTAATAATTCAGCTATGGAGACCACAGGATCGGTATCTTTTATGGACTTATACAACCTCACTACAGAGATTATAGGGCAGAATGGGAGAAGGGGTGCACTGATGCTTTCCCTTTCAATAGACCACCCAGATATTCAAGATTTTATAAAGGTTAAGGAAGATCTTTCAAAAGTCCAAAAAGCTAATATCTCTGTTCGAATGACCGACGAATTCATGAATAAAGTGAAAAAAGACGAGTTGTTCACATTAAAATTTGAAGTTTTAGATACAGATCAGGTTGTGGAAAAAGAAGTAAGAGCTAGAGAGTTATTCAAAGAGTTAGCACGTCAAAATTGGAATTATGCAGAACCAGGGATGTTATTTTGGGATAGAATATCTAACTGGAATCTTTTGAGTGAAGATGAAAATTTTGAATTTGCAGGAACCAACCCCTGTGCTGAAGAACCTCTTCCTGCTGTTGGAAGCTGCCTGCTGGGATCATTGATTCTTCCTAGTTTTCTCAACAAAACTAAAGATGAATTTGATTTTGAGCGATTAAAAAAAGCTGTGAGGATAGGAGTAAGAGCTCTTAACAATGTTTTAGATGAAGGACTGCCCCTGCATCCCTTGAAGGAGCAGAGGGAATCAGTAGCCGACTGGAGGCAGATAGGATTAGGTATATTAGGAGTAGGAGACCTGCTTATCCAGCTAGACCTCAGATATGGTTCTCCTGAGTCTATAGAGTTCTGTGATACTCTAGGAAAGATCATCATTGTTGAAGCTCTAAAAGAGAGTGCCCTCCTTGCTAAAGAAGGTGGCAGTTATCCTAACTTTGATTTAGAAACAGTTTTAAAGTCACCATTTTTAATAGAAAACTCCGATGAAGAGGTTATAGAATTAATTAAAAAATATGGACTGAGAAACTCTCAGTTACTTACCATAGCACCTACAGGATCTATCGGCACTATGCTGCAAATAAGTACCGGGATTGAACCTAATTTTGCTTTTTCCTACACAAGAAAGACAGAGAGTCTGCACGGGGAAGATGTATTTTATGAAGTTTTTGCTCCTATTGCTAAAAAGTATATGGAAATGTATGATCTTCAAAGTGTAGAAGATCTGCCTGAGTCATTTGTCACAGCTCAAAATTTAGATCCTATTGAAAGATTGAAGATGCAGGCTGCATGGCAAAACAGGATAGATGCCAGTATCTCCTCGACTGTGAATCTGATAAACAAAACTACTACTGAAGAGGTTGAAAACATCTATCTAAAAGCTTGGGAATTAGGACTAAAAGGAGTTACTGTATATAGATCCGGATGTGCTCGAGAGGGAATTCTTACATTGGATAATGATGGATCAGAGGAAACTTTGGAACTGTCTAGAGGGAAACTAAAAAGTATAGCTGAAGATACAATATATTATCCCAAAAATTTACGAATTGGCTGTGGAAAATTAAAGGTAATGATCGGGTATTCCCCAAGTGAAAACAAGATTCAAGATCTATATGTAATAAGAAGCGGATCTGGAGGTTGTGAAAAAAATATTCAAGCTGTAGCTATATTTATGTCAGGGATGCTGAGGTTAGGAGGGAACTTATTTATGCTGGAAAAATCTATTGAAGGCATCAGTGGCTGCCCTGCTTTTGCCGGAGGAAATGCTGTAGGAAAAAAATTATCTAAAGGGGATACCTGTCCCCTTGCGATCCTGAATGTATTAAAGGAGTTTGAAGATGAGATGGGATTAAAAGATTACGAGGCAGCACAGGTTCTTATAAAGCAAAAAGAAGAGAGGTTCATTGAAGAAATAGATGAATTACAGAGTCACGAAGCAATCTGCCCTGAATGTGGAGAAAAATTAGAGATCTCTGGAGGGTGTTATTCTTGTAGAGCTTGTGGTTATTCTAAATGTGATTAATTTTTGATTAAGTTGTAAACCTCCTATTTTTATAGTACTATATAGAAAAGAGTAGGAGGTTTTTATGAAAATTTTAGTTATAAATGGCCCAAATATAAATATGTTGGGAATCAGAGAAAAGAAAATATATGGAAGTCTGTCATATCCTAAATTAATAGAATTGATCGAAGAAAAATCAAGAAAATTAAATATACGGGTTGAATGTTTTCAAAATAATATTGAGGGGGAAATAATAAATAAAATTCAAAGCACATATGGTGAATATGACGGTATTATTATCAATCCCGCAGCATATACTCACTACAGTATTGCTATTTTGGATGCAATAAAATCTGTTTCAATCCCAACAATAGAAGTACACCTCAGCAATATCCATGCTAGAGAAGATTTTAGACACAGGTCTGTTACAGCTTGTGCTTGTATAGGTCAGATCTCTGGATTTAGTTCTTTTGGATATCTTATGGCACTGGATTATTTTAAAGAGGCAGGAATTATTAATGAATAGATTTATAATCAAGGCAGATGTTATTTTTATAGTTTTATTTATTGGATTTCTTTCATTTTTTACAGTTTCGAAAATAAAAAATAATTACAGTCTCTCATCCTTACCCAGTACAAATAAGAATCTTACCTTAGTCAGAAAATCTATAGATGACTTTTATGATCTTTATAAGAGATACCCCAATGAAGGTGAGATAAAGGGAGATGATGGAGATCAAAAGTTCTTCTCTATTTTAGCCGGTAATACCAACAGTGGTTTTAATCTCTTAAAGAACTTTAAATTTCCAAGTACTCCTAAATATATAAAAAAAGTAGACGGGGTACCTGTAGAGATTGAAACGAACAACAGCATTAAAATTTGTAATAAGTTAGAAAATTTAGGCTTAGCTAATGAGTTCTATTCTTCAAATGGAGGGTGGATCTATTCACCTAAAAACGGTGAGTTCAGAGCAAATCTCCAAGATCAGCAGGCTAAAGATAAAGAGACAGCATCTAGCAGACCCAGGTGGGGCAATAAAATAGATTGGTATTATAAATAGGAGGGTCACCCCTCCTATTTATATATCTTTAAGATCTTATTTTTTAAGCTGTCAGGGACTATATAGTGCTCATTGGAAATGTTTTTAATAGCAATAAATGGTTTATGTTTATAATTTTTTTTAGCCCGATCCTCTCCCTGTAGCTCTTCTTCTATGTCATTGGTAAACTCAACTATTTCTCCTATATTTTGATGGATCAATTGTTTTAGATGTTTATTGTCACGCCTGCTTTTTATCTTACTTTCATGATCTCTCCATAGGTGCTCATCTTTATCATATACAGCTACATAGGGTATTCTATATTGATTTAACAGCCTTATAAATTGGGGGATACTACTCTTACTTCCACATTCAATGATGGAATATTCATACTTATATACCCCTAGTTTCTTCGCTAAAAATGGGATGATAATCTTATCGGTCTGTCCTTCTACCAGGATCACTTTCTTGGCAAAAAAAAGTTCCCCTCTGTCAGGATTCATCCAATAGTTCATATTAAAATTTTTTATCTCATCCCCCTTAAACAAATCCCCCTTATGCTGGATCACGTGGGTTCCATTTTCATTTCTTCTGACCAGGCATATGGATTTATAATTATTTAACTCTATAAATGAACTAGAATGAGTTGTCACATAGATCTGCCCACCATATCTGGCAATATTTGTCATAACTGAGTGCAGTTCCCTTTCAGCCTGTGGGTGAAGGTAGAGTTCCGGCTCTTCATACATGATAATTGTATTACCCAATAGATTATATCGGGTACTCTTAGTCACACTGGCTATCTTCCTCATTATCCTAAACATTACTTCCCTTTGAAGACCTCTGCTGGCATATCTTTCCTCGAGATACTGCATCTCTAAACCTAACTTATCTATTAATTTCTCTATATAAACAAGTTTGTTATTATTGCTTAAAATCAATATAATTTTTTCATATATATCCAAGATAGTCTTACTGGATGAAGCTGAAAATGATGGAATAAATATAATATCTATATTTTCTCTTATATAATATTCTAAGTGTTTTGATAAAGGGTGAAATTTATCATTTTTTTTATAAAAATATTCTTTTTTTTCAGCTAAAAGAACTTTTTTTATGACAATTTCATCCTCTGAATTTTTAATATCTTTAAAAACATCCAATTCTTTCAACCGCAGGCTGTCAAAGGTTATGGTAAGTTCTGTCGGAACATTCTCATGATAACTATGTCTATTTTTAAATGTAATCTCATCAAAGAATAGGAGTACAGCAGATAGAATATTTGATTTACCATGATTACTCTGCCCTATAAATAATAAGAAATTTTCAAACTCTACGTGGGTTTTATCTATAGATTTCCAATTTTTAATTGTTAAACTTTTAATATGCATCTTTACTCTCCTATTAATATTTATACTTATTACTAGTATACCTAATGTTTCCTTGAATTGCTAGAAATACTGGATTTAAAAAGGGTTTTTAAAGTTCCTTTAGTATATAAAAAGAGACTACAAGACTACTAGGAGGTAGAAATATGAAGATAGGTATCATAGGCTTAGGCAAGATGGGAGGAAAGATTGCCCTGAGATTATTAAAATATAACCATGAAGTTTTTGTATACGGACACCATCGTGATAAGATCGACCTTATGACAAAACATGGCGGGGTAGGATTCGATGATATGGACAAACTCATAGAAGAGATGAATACCCACGAAACCCCTGTAGTTTGGGTTATGATCCCATCTGGAGAGATTACAAACAATGTGCTGGCAGAACTGGGTGAAAAATTAAAAAAAGGATCTATAATCATAGACGGGGGAAACTCCAACTATAAAGACAGTATCAAGACAGCGGATTTACTAAAGAAAAGATCCATAAATCTATTGGATATAGGTACCAGTGGAGGACTTTGGGGATTTGAAAATGGATATTGTTTGATGGCTGGAGGAGAGAAAGAGTCCTTTGATATAATCACACCACTTTTAAAAGATCTAAGTACTCCAGGAGGATATGAATATATGGGGGGAAGTGGCAGCGGGCACTTTGTAAAGATGGTACACAACGGTATAGAATATGGGATGATGCAGGCTTATGCTGAAGGGTTTGAAATATTAAAATCAAAGGGTGAACTCAATATAAATCTTGATAAGGTCGCTAACGTCTGGCAGCATGGCAGTATTATCGAATCCTTTCTACTAAATCTAACTAAAGATATGTTTAAAGACGATCCTGATCTAAATAACATTAAAGGCTGGGTAGAGGATTCAGGAGAGGGGCGATGGACAGTATTGGAAGCACTGGAAAACAATGTTTCTGCACCTGTCATTACCCTTTCTCTTATGCAGAGATTTCGGTCCAGAAAAGAAGAAACGTTCACCGATAAAGTTTTGGCAAGTCTTAGAAAAGAGTTCGGTGGACATAGTATAAAGGAAAAGTAGGAGGCAAACCATGGATTTAGAGATGAAAACATCATGTGAACCGGATGGTATTGAGGTAAATACCCAGCCATTTATTTTAATTATTTTTGGAGGAGGAGGAGATTTAAGTCAAAAGAAATTACTCCCAGCTCTTTATAACCTCTTTAAGTTAAACAAACTAAATAATGACTCCTATATTCTATCATACGGTAGGAAGGAAAGGACACAGGACCAGTATAGAGACCTTGTTAAAACTTCCATAAAAAAAACAATTCCAGGGGGAAAAAATAATATCGATCCCCGTTTTTTAGAAAAATTTACTTATCTTAATGGAGATTCTGAAAAATTAGAGGGAATAGAGAAAATAAATGAATATATTTGTAATTTCAAAGGTATAAAAAAATATCAGATAATATTTTACCTGGCAACTCCTCCAAATTTATCAAAAAATATATTAAATTTAATTCAAAACTTAGAACTATGTGACAAACCATTTAAGAAGAAAATCGTCATGGAAAAACCTTTTGGGACAGATACCGTATCTGCAATAAATTTAAATGACAATCTGCAGAAAATATTTAAAGAGGAGGAAATATACAGGATAGATCACTATCTAGGAAAGGAAACCGTCCAAAATATTTTATTTTTCAGATTTGGAAATAGTATATTTGAACCTCTATGGAATAGAAGTTTTATAGACCATATCCAAATTACAGCAGCAGAAAATATTGGAATAGAATCCCGAGGGAATTTTTATGAAAAAGCTGGTGTCTTAAAAGATATTATCCAAAACCATATGATGCAGCTCATAGCTCTGGTAGCCATGGAACCTCCAGCTAACTTTGAGGCTGACTGTGTAAGAGATGAAAAAGTAAAAATATTTAAAAGTATTTCTAGTATGAGTGAAGAATATATGGAGGAGAACTTGGTATTAGGTCAGTATGGAACTGGTAAAATCCACGGTGAAAACGTTGTGGGTTACCGAGATGAAAAAAACATAGTCAGAGATTCTAATATCGGGACTTTTTTTTCCGGTAAATTTCATGTGGATAATTGGAGGTGGGCAGGAGTTCCATTTTATGTCAGGGCAGGAAAGAGGCTGAATCAAAAATTAACTGAAATAGTAATAACTTTTAAAACACCACCATTAAAATTATTTGGAAACGTCTGCAGAGATATGATGGCCAACGAGCTTATTTTTTCTATCCAGCCTGAAGAAAAAATATCCCTGTCGATGAATATGAAATATCCAGGTATGGAAAACTATCCCCATCCAGTAGAGATGAACTTCAATTATTCTAAATTAGATACTGTTTCTCTCTCTGCTTATGAACGATTGATCGTTGACTGTATAAAAGGAGATTTAACACTATTTGCCAGACAAGATGGTATAGAAGAGATGTGGAGGGTCTTAGACCCTATAGTAGCTTATTTTAATAAAATAAATTTAAAATTCCCAAATTATTCTGCCGGCGATTGGGGTCCTGTGGAAAGTAAGTTCTTGCTGGAAAAAGATGACAGGAAGTGGAGAATATGACTCCTATAAAAATATTTGAAACTGAAATCTCAATGTCTATAGGTGCTATAGACATAATTAAATCAGAATTACAAAGAAAAAAAAAGGTATCTATAGCTTTTTCCGGCGGGAAAACTCCCATTACATTCTTTCAATTGCTGGCTGTAGATAATATAAATTGGAAAAATATAAATATTTTTTTAGTGGACGAACGGTGGGTGCCATTAGATCATCGAGATAGTAACTATGGTCTGATTAATATGTTTTTACTAAAACATATTACCATTCCAGGTGAAAATATCCACCATATAGATTACTCCTAGTCTATAGAGAAATCTAAAAAGAAGTACGAAGATGACCTTTTAAAACACTTTAAAGGGGATATCGTGTTTGATCTGATTTTTTTAGGAATTGGAAGTGATGGACATACTGGGTCTATCTTTGAAAAAAATCAAGGAGATTTGCCAGAGGATGTCATTGTGACATCTAGTAGGAGGCACCCATATATGAGGGTCTCCTTGGGGATGAATGTAATTAATAAAGCTCGGAGAAAAATATTTTTATTGGGGCCTGAAAAGATTCCCATCATTGATTCCACTATTTTTAAAGATCTGCCAGTATCTAAAGTAATAGATCCAGAATTTTTATTCTATCTTAAAATAAATTAAAAACAGAGGGAGCAATTAAATAATTGCTCCCTCAAAAATTATAGGCTGAATATTGTATTTACAGCAACATAAACGATAATTCCAATTATTACAGCTCTTTTGTCTGTTCCCCCAATAGATTTCATCTCACTTTCCATCTCTTCATTAGAAACAGCCCTATTTTCTATAATAGTTTTAGATTTTAAATATCTCCTGTATACAAGATTATGAAGCAGTCCCCCTGAAAGTAATCCAATAAACAGTGATGCTCCTCCTACCATTTCAGCTAGATCTGGCATATAATTACTTACTAAACCTCCTAAGATGTGTACCAATAAAAAATAAGATATCCCCTCAAGGTAACATTTTCTGTACAGTAAATACAGCCAATTCCCAAAAAATGCCCACCAGGACCATTTCCATGAAAACCCTCCTGAAAGATCTCCCTTTTCAAAGGAGTCTTTATACCAGCCTAAAGTTTTTTTAGTTTTTTCCAGACTTTCTTTCTCGCCAATATAGGCACTTATCAGTCTATCTTTATCCACTATTCTCCCCCCTTATGCCGTTGATATACGGCTGTTTTTAGTTCTTCTATATATTCTGTTTTTTTTGGCATATCTGTAGCACTTGCATCAGCTATAGATTTTTCTATATCGTAGGGAACTCTCACCAAAGATGTCAATATAGATGAGATTTTTTCCGATTGATAATGTCCCTCTATTATAGCATAAGATGCTTGAGGAATCTCCAATGGATTTCCTACACTGCCTACATTAAATAAACTTTTCCCTTTAAAGTTATCTATAAAAGCTCCATGAATATCTCCATACCCCACTATATCTGAATTTTTTTTTAGATCACTGGGGGGATCAAATAATTTCATTTTTTCATCCATATTATTAGTGATATATATTCTCTGAAAAAGATCTTTAGGTGAGGCATGGAACAATCTTACTAATTTACCACTTATATAAAACTCCAAATACATGGGAAGATTCTTCATATACTCTAGTCTTTCTTTCCCCAATTTATTTTGATGCCATTCTAGTTCCTTGGAAATATTTTCTTTGGTAACATAATAATCCCAGTTTCCCTTGACTACCCATTCACAATTTTTTCTGACCATATCAACTACACTTGCCGAACTAGGCCCTTTTCCTATTAGGTCTCCTAAGCAAAATATTCTTTCTATACCTCTTTTTTTTATATCTTCTAGTACCGCTGAAAGAGCGGGTAGATTCCCGTGGATATCTGAAATAATAGCTATTTTTTCGATTTTCCCCACCTCCTACTATATCTATACAAAAAAAACTGCAACTACCTGCAGTTTTTACTTGATTATTTATTAAATCATTTTATTTTTTTCCAAATAATTCATCTCTATTATTGTCCAAAAATTCCTCTAATTTTAAAATCCTTTTTTTCGATACTTTGTATTTGTGGAATTTATAGAGAAAATAATTTATAACATCTTCCTTTTTTTCCAAAGAAAAATCTGAAAAAATCTCCCTTAAAACATCGCTTCTTTTTAAAAAATTGGTATTTTTCTCCCTTTTCATATTTCCTAGATGTCTTTCAAAACTAAAAGGCAGTTCTTTTTTAAAACGTCTAAAATAATGATAAACGATGTTATCATTAAAATCTTCAAAGTTATTTTTATTGATTTCAGACACTAATTCCATTACTTTTTCCCATTTTTCTGTCATAATATCCCCCTCCATTGATGAATAAAACAAAACCTGATACTAATTATATACCCCAGTTTCCACGATTTATCAAGGGGGTTAATTAAATTTTCTTAATTAAGAAAAAAACCACCTATTCAAATTCACTGAATAAATGGCTATATATTTAATTTATTTTTTGATATCTTCTAAAGTAACAGAGGATATGTTTGTTACTCTTCCCTTACTATGCAGGTTTATTTTTCCCTGGTTTAATAGTTTTTTCGCTGACTTACTCTCTTTATTATCAGGTAATCCGATGATTTTCCAGTTATTACTAGCTTCTATATCTATTATTCCACCTTTGACATCTTTAATATACTTCATTGTCATATATCTAATTGTACCATCCATCTCACCATATACTTCTTTAGAATCCCATATTTTTTTAATATTAGTTCTGCCTTCCAGGGCTCCACCCTTTGCCATCATTCTTTCCATCCTGTATGAGTTCATTCCTAATTTGATTTTTGTGTCACCTTTGATCGGAGTCCCGTTTAGAAGAGTTAAATTTTTAATTCTATCTCCTGATTCCTCTCTAACATCGATATCATAGGTAATCCCTTTAGCAAAGTCATAGGTGGCATATTTTTCACTTCTTCTGTCTAAATCAAAACTTATCAGCAGATCTCCATCTTTTATAGTGTTATAATAGGCTGCCGACCATTCTAAATAATCCTTTAAATCCCTGCCTGTAACCTCATATACAGTTATCTCTCCTCCTGTATATCTATAGTTATAGTTGATATCTTTTTTCTTAATGAGTCCCTTATCTAAATTTGCATGTTCTTGATCCACTGAGAGTGCGATTACATCTACACCACTTTCCTTAGCAAAATAGAATCCTACTTCTCCAAATAGAGTGGCTAGACCTGTGTCTCTAGTATAGATAGCAGGAATCCCCTCTAATTCATTTTTAGGAACTAGATCTTTTTTTGTTTTACCTACAACAATATTTGCATCGGCTCTTAATTTTTCATGAAACCTTTTATAGATCTCTTCAATATTTTTATCTGATTTCACACCTTTAACTGATACAGTTTCAGTACCTTTAGATAATAACTTTACTTTTTTATCCACCACATCAAATTTTAAGTCAACTACTGAAACAGCTCTACCATATTTGTATGGTTCGGTAATCAATACACCGTTGATTACTTTTTCAGAGATGTTTTTATGGTAATGTCCCGCTAAGATAACATCTATCTCTGGAATTTCATTGGCTACATCTGTTACCCCTGTTCCAGATATATTATTCTCATTAGGTAATCCCATATGAGCTAATAATACAATACTGTCAACACCTTCACCCTTTAGTCTTGCTATTTCTTTTTTTATCTCTGTAATTGGATCTCTAAAAACCAAATCTCTTAGATTATCAGTTCCCTCTTCAAACTGCTCTATAAGGGGAGTAGTTACACCAATTATTCCAATCTTTACACCCTCTACCTCTACTATAGTAGATGGTTTATAATAATTTTTATTTGATTTTGTATATACATTCGCAGCTAAGATATCTCCACTAAATTGACTGAAAGCCCTATCTAAAAAATCCATCCCAAAATTAAATTCATGATTTCCTGGGACTATCATATCATATCCCATAGTATTGTAAATTTGCATGATGGGATGCTTGTTTTCCTTATAAAAAATATCATTAAATTTTTCAATCCCATTATCCTGGATAGAGTCTCCTAAATCAACTAAAACAATATTATCATTTGTTTTTCTATAATCTTTTACCAGGGTTGAAATCTGTGCATATCCCCCTGAATAATCTTTCATATCAGTGGAATAATCCCATGGTGATATCCTCCCATGTACATCAGAAGTCCCTAAAATCTTTATATCTACTTCCTTTGCAAACAACATACTCCCTAAGATTAAACAACCAACTACTAACTTTAACGCCTTTTTCATTTTTTCTTCACATCCTTTTAGTTAAGTAGGGTCATTATAGCACATCAGGAGCTAACAAAAATAGAGTAATCTTAATTTGTTTTTAACTGAGTTATTTTAATTATAGAAAAAATCATAATACTCATACTTACCCATTGAAATGGAGATAAGATACTTCCATTGAAGAGATAATCAAATAAGATACTTGAAATGGGAAATGAAAGCTCACAGATAGTAGCTACATTTGCTTTTACGTGTCTCAATCCATAATAATATATAAATGCTGCCCCACTACCACTGGTCAATCCGATGATTATAAATATCTTCCAGTTAAGAGTGGTTATTTTTGAAAATTCACCTAAATTATTACTTAAAACATTTATAACTGAGAGAATCAGTGTCGTCAATCCATATCTAAAAAATAACGTCTGCTTGTGTGTAATTGTAGACACCATTCTTTTCCCGAATACAGTAGAACTTCCAAATGCAAAAGCTGCAACTACAGCATACATGGATGCTTCTAATATATTCTGGTGTTCAACAGAAAATGGATTACTAAATTCAAAAGTTAAAAAATAACCTGCTAATAAAGCTAGTATAGCCCATACAACAAATTTTTTAGCTATCCTTTCTTTGAGAATAAATCTAGCTAAAATAATGGCAAATACCGGCTGTAATTTTTGCAGCAGTGTTACTATGGTCAGGTGCTGAAAATTTAATAAAAATAATGCTTTTACTATGGACAATGTCCCTATTACTCCTCCAAAGACTGCTACTAAAGTCATAAATATATAGTCATACTTAGTAAACTTTTTTAAAACCCTGTATTCCTTGTAAAATATGAAGTTCATCCCTATAAAGGGCAGGAGATGAAGCATAAGTACCACAAATTTTGTATCTAGATTATACAGACGCGGTGTAAGAACTATTCCGTCTAACCCCCACAAACTGGCAGCCAAAACTATTGCTAATCCACCTATCTTAGTCTTTCTTTCTTCCATTTTTCCTTCCTCCTAATAAAAAAATACCCCAAGTAAACTTAGGGCATTAAAATTTAGGATACTGATTCTAATTTTTTAACAACTTCTATCATCCAGACTTTACTGTCGGTATCAAAATTTCACTGATTCAGCCTAGGCTCGCGGACTATTACCGCCGGTAGGGAATCACACCCTGCCCCGAAGTTTTATTTAATTTATAATTAATTATAGACCATATCAATTTACTCTGTCAACATTATTTATTATAATAAGTCATGGCTTCAGGGAGATATTTCTCTATATCTTCTATCCTATGCCTGTGAGATGGATGTGTACTCATAAATTCATTCCCTCCATCGCTACTGAGTTCTGCCATTCTTTTCCAAAATTCTATGGCTTCTTCAGGATTATATCCTGCCATAGCCATAAAAATAAGACCTAATCTGTCTGCTTCTAATTCATGTTTCCTTGAATAACTTAAGATCCCTAAATTAGACCCTATTCCATATGCCTGGAGTGCCATGTCGCTTGAAATAGGCAGTTCCACATTGGATAAACCTAGATTTAAAAGGTTAGCACCTGTTTGTATAGCCATTTGATGACTCAATCTTTCAGAACCATGCCTAGCTACTGCATGTGCTACCTCATGTCCCATCACTACCGCTATCCCCAGTTCATCTTTTGTAATGGGTAATATTCCAGTATAAAAAGCCACCTTTCCTCCTGGCATACACCAGGCGTTTATATCTTTTCCAGCTACCAGGTTAAATTTCCAATCATACCCCTCAAGGAGGTTCTCCTGCCCCTTTTGTTTAAAATACTGCTCTACAGCAATAGAGATATTTTTACCAACTTTTTTTACTAATTCAGAATTTTTATTGTTTAAAGGCTTATTTTCCTTTAGAAAGTCCTGGTATTGTTTCTCACTGAATACAATAATTTCACTTTCACTCACTAACATCAATTGGCCTCTTTCTGTAACAGGAACATTGCTGCAAGATATAATAAATATTAAACTAAACAGCAAAATTAACTTTTTCATTTTTTTCCTCCCTAGTTTTTTAGTTTTTTTCGATTATCTATCAAATAATTTTACAAATACATCTAAATTTCCATAGAAATGTATATGTGGATATCCTGCTATGATCCTATCTTTTTCATAACCACAAGACCATTTTCTTCCATTTTTTTTCTTTAATTCAAAATATAGATTTTTTTCATCTGCATCATAGATATCTGAATAATGAAATTCGTGACATCTGCCATTTATTCCATCTTTGGTTTCGTAGTCCACATATCCAAATCTTTTAATATTAAGCCGTGATTTCATCTCCACCTTTATATCTAGTAGTCCACACATAGGATCAAAACTGCCGTCTAACTGCCTTATTCCCTTTGTAAGGTACATGAAACCTCCACACTCAGCATAGATAGGCATCTCCTTAGAAACCTTCCTTATATCCTCCATCATAGAGGTATTCCCATATAATTTTTTACTGAATATCTCTGGGTATCCTCCTCCTAAATATATATAATCTAGGTTAGGTGGCAGATGGAGATCATTTGTAGGAGAAAACTCTACTATTTCCATTCCTGTATATTCCATAAGTTTCAAGTTTTCAGAATAGTAAAATGAAAATGCCCTATCCTTTGCCACTCCTACTCTCTTTCCTTTAAACCTACCTTTTAGATATTCAGCTGGATTTTTAAGTTCTACAGCGTCATTCCCATCCTCTGCAATCTCTAATATCTTATCTAAGTCTACATACTTTCTTGCCATATCCTTTAATATCTCGATCTTTTCATTCAGATCCTCTATCTCACTGGCCTGCTGTAACCCAAGATGACGCTCACCTATAGATACTCTGTCATCCTTTGGAAAATATCCTACACATGGGATTTCGGTATATCTTTCTATCCCTTCTCTCAAAAGGTTGTATAATCCTTCACTTCCAACATTATTTAATATTACTCCCCTTATCTTTACCCTGGGATCTAAATTCTTAAATCCTAATACTGTAGCTGCAATACTTGTAGAAGTGCCCTTTCCACTGACTACTAGTATCACAGGAATATCTAAAACACGAGACAGATGAGCACTGCTGTAATTATCTAATTCATGGTTTAATCCGTCATAAAGGCCCATAACTCCCTCTACCACACTAATTTTTTTAGCATTTTTAGAGAATATATATTTCACTGCCTCCTCACCCATCATAAAAAGATCCAAATTATTAGATGGATTTTTAGTCACAAATTCATGAAACTTTGGATCGATATAATCAGGGCCTGCCTTAAAAGGTGATACCCCTTCTAAAGCTCCCATTATAGCTGTACTAATTGTTGTTTTTCCCGCTCCACTGGATGTTCCGGCAATAAGTATTTTTTTCATTTCCCCCCCTATTCTAGGAATGTAAATATTCCTAGAAATCTTAATACTAAAATTATACGATTCATTGGAAATTTTTGCAAAGATTAAAAATAAATCTATAACGATATTCACTTTTATAATTTCCTAGATAATAAAAAATACTCTCAAATTTATATGAGAGTATTTTTTTTATTGCATTGTATCTTAGCTGTAAGGTATCTAAAATAATTTCTATAAATCTTACTTATTTCATTATTATTCCCACAATAAGTAAACCAATAGTAAACAATAATAATTTATAATTATTGTCGTCTACACCATTATCATTTTCTAAATCGTATATTTTTTCATGTAAAATTTGATTTTTTTTTATTAAATCTTCATTTTCTTTTCTAAATTCCTTAATTTCTTTCATCACTGTCTTTAACTCTTTTTCAAGAATTTCATATTTTAATTTTGTCATATATATTCTCCTTAGATTATTTATTATTTTTTTCTATTCATTTCTTAAAAATGAAAAAATAAATCTAGAATCTTCTATCCGTAAATCTTTTCAACCCACTAAATAATTTCAAAAATAACTTATCTTTTCTTTTTTCATTTCATTTGACGAAAATAAATAAACAAAAGTTTAAAAACATTAAAAAAAATTAATTTTTACTCCGACTTCATCACAAACTTAACACATTTCAATTTTTTTACACTCATTTATAATAATATAATTTTTTAATCAATAAAAAAATGAAGGGCAAATAAGCCCTTCATTTTCATTTTATCTATATTTCTTTATCTACTTCTTTACATAATAATTATAAA
>DAOUPY010000103.1 GCA_030625925.1 Fusobacteriaceae bacterium
ATAGAAGCCACAACACCTAATGGTCTTCTTTCCTCTTTACAGTTGACTCCTCTACTAACATCCTGAGTTTTTCCAGAAATTAACTGTGGGATAGAGCAAGCAAATTCTGTTAATTCGATAGCCTTATCTACACCGGCATAGGCCTCTTCCATTGATTTTCCACTTTCTTCACAGTTAACTACAGATAATTCTTCTTTATACTTCATAAGTAATTCTCTATATTTATAAATAACCTTTGATCTGGATTTTGCAGTTAAACCTGCCCAAGATTCCTGAGCAGCTTTAGCTTTAGCTACGACTTCGTCTAATTGAGCTTTGGTAGCGGCTTTAAACTCACCAATAATTTCTCCATTGATAGGAGCATAGACATCATACTTTTCTCCCATCCCCGATACAAATTTACCATTTAAATAGTTTTTGATTTCATTATATTTCATCTTTCCCTCCTAAAATATTTCAGAGATCTTCACAGGTCTCTTTTCTTCTAAAGATTTTTTTGCCGCTAACCCAATCAATACAGGTTGTAATCCATCATTTGCATTAACAGGAACATCTTTATCGTTAACTATTGCCTCTACAAATTGATTTACTTCTTCTCCAAATGACTGCATATATCTCTCCAAGAAGAAATAAAGTGGTTTTTCCGATACAACACCGTCTTTTGTTGAGATAACTGCCTTTGATCCGCTGTCATTTGAGATAGCCACCGAACCAAGTGATCCGAATACCTCTGCTCTCTGGTCATACCCATAAGCTGCTTCTCTGGAATTGTCGATTACACCTAAAGCTCCATTTTTCAACTTCAATGTTATAATAGCCGTATCTATATCTCCGACTTCTCCAATCTCAGGATTTACAAGTACCCCTCCAAGGGCATAGACTTCCTCGACTTCACTTTCAGATAAATATCTAACCATATCAAAATCATGGATAGTCATATCCAAAAACATTCCACCAGATACCTTAACATAGTCTATTCCTGGAGCTTCAGGATCTCTGGAAGTTACCTTTATAATGTGAGGTGTTCCAATTTTCCCTTCTGTAACAGCATCCTTTATGGCCTTGAAATTATTGTCAAATCGTCTATTAAATCCAACCTGATATTTTATCCCGGCTTTTTCTACCTCTTCCAAAACCATCTGGATCTTTCCCAGATCATGATCGATTGGTTTTTCACAGAAGATGTGTTTGCTAGCTCTTGCTGCCTCTATTGATATAGATGAGTGAGTATCTGTTGAAGAACAGATTAAAACAGCATCGATATCTTTATTTTCCAATATTTCTTTATAATCAGTCGTTATATTTTCTATTCCAAGTTCATTGATCCATTTTATTTTATCTTCATTCATAAATGGATCTGCAATCATATGAACAGTAGCATTTTTAACATTCTTGGTAATACTTGTTGCATGTACCTGCCCAATTCTTCCTGCACCTATAATTCCTAACTTTAGCATTTTTAAACTCCCCCTCTATTAAAGACCTGTTTTTTCAGCAATAAATTTTCTAGCTCTTACAGCATATTCAAATGGATTGGCAAGTGCAGGATCCTGCTCAGCTTCTACGACCATCCAACCAGTATAATCAGCATCTTTTAATGTTTTGAATATAGGATCAAAATTAATTATTCCATCACCAGGAATAGTAAATGCACCTTTTTTTACCCCTGTTAAGAAGGAAAGATTGTTTTCTTTAACTTCTCCTAATATATTTTCTCTAACATCTTTTAAATGAACATGAGCAATTCTATCTATATATTTATTTAAAACGTTTTCAACCGATGATTGAGTTCCTTCAGAATAGTACATATGACCTGAATCAAATAATAAATAAACATTCTCATCAGTTATTTCCATGAATTTATCTACTTCCTCCGGAGTCTGAACACCTGTTCCCATATGGTGGTGAAGCGATACTTTCATTCCTTTTTCTTCAGCTAATTTAGCTAATTTATTGTATCCAGCAGCCAATCGGTTCCATTCTTCATCTGTGAAAACAGGCTTTTCATTGAATATTGATTTATCCAGTCCCTGAATACTGTGTGACTGCTCGGAACACCCTATAACCTTAGCACCCATAGTATGTAAAAAATCTCTATGTTTAATAAATTCAGCAATAGTTTCCTCTTCTTTTCCTACAGCAAAGAAGGTACTAAACCATGCATTACAAATTTGAATTCCTCTGATATCTAACTTTTCTTTTAAGAGATCAGTATCTTTAGGATATTTATTTCCTACTTCACTTCCAGTAAATCCAGCTAACGCCATTTCAGATATACACTGCTCGAAAGTATTTTCACTCCCCAGTTCAGGTAGATCGTCATTTGTCCAAGCAATTGGTGCAATTCCTAATTTTACTTTTTTAGAATCCATTTTATTCCTCCATTAATACTTTTTTATTTTTTTCTTTTCCTGCTTTGATGCTTCATATGCCTTATTTATTTTTTCGTTATCAGATACTGAAGCATTCCCCACATGCCACCATGAATCATATCCATCTGTCATTGTCTTAGGTAACACCTTTATATCTATTAATGTCGATACTGTCTGTTTTTTACTGTCTTCCAGTGCCTCTATTAACTCCTTTTCATTTTTAACATTATATGTCTTACATCCATAAGATCTTGCATTCATAGCAAAATCAATGGGGATCAGTTCCCCGTCTAAGTTTCCTGTTTCTGCATTTCTATACCTAAATTCAGTTCCAAAACTTCCCATTCCATTTCCCATTTGAAGATTATTTATACAACCAAATGCCATATTATCCATTAAGATTATATTTATCTTTTGTTTTTCTTGAATAGAAGTAACCAACTCCGAGTGCAGCATCTGATATGATCCATCTCCAACCAGGGCATATACCTCTTTAGTCGGTTCAGCTATTTTAACCCCCAGAGCTCCACCAATTTCATATCCCATACAGGAGTAGCCGTATTCCACATGATAGTCGTTTTCACCCCTGGTTTTCCACATTCTCTGCAGGTCTCCAGGTAAACTTCCTGCAGCTCCTACAACTATTGAATTTTCCAGATTTTTATTTAATACCCCTAAAACATTAGTCTGGGTTAGGGATGAATTAGTATCTTTTTTAAACTCTTCCAATACATGGTCTAAACCTCTTACTTCCGGAATAAAGTTTTCACCATAAGTTATATCCGCTAATCTATTCCACTCTTTTTCCCAAAGTTCCTTAACGTCTTTAATTTCATTTTTATACTCTGTTTTATAACTGTCTAGCAAAAAATTTCTTAATTTTTTTAATGTCTTCCCAGCATCAGCAGTAACTTTAACTCCATCTAGTTTCTGTGAATCAAAACCTGCAATATTAATATTTAAAAATTTTACATTTGGATTTTGGAAGATCCATTTAGATGCAGTTGTAAAATCAGTGTATCTGGTTCCTACTCCTATTATTAAATCTGCATCCTTAGCTATTCTGTTAGCTGCTAAATTCCCAGTTGTTCCTAGTCCTCCCAAATTCATGCTATGATCTGAGGAAATGGCTCCTTTCCCAGCTTGAGTTTCACCAAAGGGAATGTTAAATGTCTCACTAAATTCTTTAAAAGTTCCCTCTGCCTCGGAATATTTGACTCCTCCTCCACAGATTAACATAGGTTTTTTAGCTGATTTAATTGCCTCAACAGCATCCTTTATCATTGAATCTGTAGGAAGAGTTCTTTCTATCCTATGAATTCTTTTTTTAAAAAATCCATGTGGATATTCATAACTTTCCCCTTGAACATCTTGTGGTAATGATATTGTCACAGCACCTGTATTTACAGGATCCGTCAATACCCTCATGGCATTTAACAGAGCCGTCATAAGTTGCTCAGGTCTATTAATTTTGTCCCAGTATTTAGATACTGGTTTAAAAACATCATTTGTTGATATCGTTAAATCATGAAATTGCTCGATCTGTTGTAATACCGGGTCTGGCTGCCTGCTTGCAAATGTATCCCCAGGAAATAAGAGTAACGGTATTCTATTTGCAGACGCAGTTGCCGCTGCAGTCACCATATTTGCAGCTCCCGGACCTACTGAACTTGTACATGCTATTACCTTTTTTCTCTTATTTTGTTTTGCAAAGGCCGTTGCTGCATGAGCCATTCCCTGCTCATTTCTTCCTTGATAGACTTTTAAACCATGGTTTCCTTCTTCCAAGGCCTGGCCTAATCCAAGAACATTACCATGCCCAAAGATTGTAAAAATTCCTTCTATGAATTTACTCACTTCTCCATCAAATTCAACATATTGATTATCTAAAAATTTAACAAGAGCTTGAGCTGTTGTTAATTTAATTGTATTCATATTTACCCTTCCTATTTAGATTTGATATTTTTATTTTTCAGGCCAAATTTTATTTTCCTTATCATGCAGCCATGTATGTGCATCATCGTCAATTCGTTTTGTCCAAGGGTTTTTGTCCAAATGTCTGATCATCCAGCAATAATACATTCCATATCCTGGAGCTGATGTTTGAGGATGTGTAAAACCACCATCTATCATTAAAGCTGAGTTATTTTGTATTTTATATACATTTTCTCCTACAAATGCTCCTCCAAAACCCTGAGGTTTTATGAATTTATAAAAATAAATTTCTGGCTGAGCATGACTGTGGGGTGGATAACTTGACCATTTCCCAGGATATGTTATTACTTCTCCTAAAACCATATTTGAATAGGGAGCATTTTCATATTTAAAAATATCCCTTACAAGTCTCCTTGCAGTTCCATCCATTACCCCGTCTCCAAAAATATTATCTTTGCAGTCTTCCGGGGTATATAATTTGGAATCAAATAAATTATGATTTATGGTTTTTTGAACTCCTATTTCTCCGTCTTCGATAAACTCTATAATCACCTTTTTATCATTTGAAACATGCAGTGTGTAAGGACCACAGTCAAAAACATTTTCCCTTTCCGCAGCCAGTTCTTCCCCTTCCCATAAAAATTTAATTTTTCCCTGAAAAAGGATAATTGCCGTTTCTTTATCCCTGTCATATAATTCTACTTTTTCTCCAGCCTTCATTTTGTATACACCAAAATCCATAAGCATTGATCTATTTTTCCCATCATCTTTTGATATAGAATTATATCCATATTTAAATTCATTATTACTTTGATGCTCAAGCATAATTAGTTTCTCCTTTTGAATTTTATAAGTTTCTTTTAATTTAAGATTTAATTTTATTCTTTCTCATATCAAATACAACTGCTGCCACTATAATAAATCCTTCTACAATTTGCTGGATAAATGCATTGATTCCCAAAAGGGTGAATCCATTTGCCATTACTCCCAATATTAAGGCTCCTATTACAACACCCCATACAGTTCCTAACCCTCCTGAATGACTGGTTCCTCCTATTGTTGCCGCTGCTATGGCTGTAAGTTCTATCCCAGTAGCTGCTGCCGGCTGAATACTTCCGCCTGTTCTTCCCATAAAGATTATTGCACACAGACCGGCCATTAATCCGGCATACGCATAGATAAGCACTGTATTTCTTTTAACCTTAATTCCTGATATTTTTGCTGCATTTATATTCCCGCCGATTGCATAAACACTTTTTCCAAATTTTGAATAATTCATAATAATAAATGTAATAATTATCATAATTCCATAAATAATAACCGGAACAGGAATGACATTAAATATTCTAGATCCAAAAAATGTTATGGAATGATTAATACTGCTTATTGGTTTCCCACCTGTATACATAAGTGCTGCTCCCCTTGCTGCAGTATACATTCCCAATGTTGCGATAAAAGCCGGCACCCCAGTATAAGCTATCAAACCACCATTTATGGCTCCACATAAAGCTCCCAATAATAAAGCTACTATTATCGGCACTATTATCGGCAGTTCCGGTAAACCTGGAAACATCCTGTCAAAGGCGTCCATTGTCTGTCCTAAACTCCCTGCCACAACTCCGGCAAATGCAAGAACCGATCCTACAGAAAGGTCTATTCCCTTAGAAACAATTACAAGAAGCATCCCCAATGCCAATATCCCATAGATAGAAGACTGGGTTATTAAATTAAATATATTTCTAACAGACAGGAAATTAGGTCTTAAAATGGATAAAACCAATACCAT